>VFKS01000459.1 GCA_009885425.1 Novosphingobium sp. | reverse complement strand
CCTTCCTCGACCAGCTTGCGGGCCTGGACATAGTCCTTGATCATGTTCACCGCATCGCAGGCGATCAGCTTGCCGCCCTTGAGGTAGAGCACCGAGAAACTGCGCGCCGCCGGATCGCCGCGCAGCACCGCCGTATCGTGCCCGGTGGACAGCCCGACGGTTTGCAGCTTCAGATCGTACTGGTTCGACCAGAACCACGGCGTTGCGCCATAGGCCTGCGGATCGCCAATAATGGACCGCACCGCGCAGCTCGCCTGATCGTTGGCATTTTGCACCGATTCCAGACGGATAATCGTACCATCGGCGAACTTGCTGGAATGCGCCGCGCAGTCGCCGATGGCATAGACATGCGGCAAGCTGGTGCGGCAAAATTCATCAACATCAACTCCGTTGCCGCCCGCCGCACCGGCGCTCAGCAGCGGGCCGACCGCAGGCACGATCCCGATCCCGACGATCACCAGCTGGCATGGGATCACGCTGTCATCAGACAGCCGAACACCGGAAACCCGGCCCTCACCCTCGATTGCTTCCACGCCGGTAGTGGTGCGCAGATCGACCCCATGGGCGCGGTGCTCGGCTTCGTAAAAGGCTGACAGCTCTTCGCCTGCAACCCGCGCCAGCACGCGCGGCAAGACTTCGAGCAGAGTCACTTCCTTGCCCAGCTTGCGCAGCACGGCTGCCGCTTCCAACCCGATATAGCCGCCGCCCACGATCACCGTACGGGTGACATCGCCCAGCTCGCCCAGAATCGCATCGGCATCGGCGCGGGTCCGAATGCCGTGGACACCGGCCAGTTCCGCACCCGGACAACTCAACCGTCGCGGATTGCCGCCGGTTGCCCAGATCAAATCGCCATAGCCAAATTCGCGCCCATCGCGCAGCGTCACGGTCTGTGCCTCGGGTGACAAACTGACCACTTCGGTTTCCAGCAGCAAGTCGATGTCCTTGCCCGCCCAGAAATCGGCCGGGCGAATCAGCAAGCGCTCCCAGGCCTTGTCGCCCAGCATATATTCCTTGGACAGCGGCGGGCGCTCATAGGGCGGTTCGGCCTCACGCCCGATCATCGCGATGGACCCGGTAAAGCCCAGCTGGCGCAGCTGGATCGCGGCATAGGCCCCGCCCTGCCCGGCCCCGACAATCACCACATCATATTTCATTGCGCGATTCGCCTCCAAGCCTGTGCTTGTCCCATAGCGTGCAGGGCCAACGGCACAATCCTGTTGCGCCACTGGGAGGCGGCGCTACCGTTAGCCGAAACGGAGGATTGCAAAACATGAACGGTGCAGAGGCCTTTATCGAGACGCTTCACGCTTGCGGCGTAGAGGTCTGCTTTGCCAACCCTGGCACGTCGGAGATGCAGCTGGTTGCAGCGGTCGATCGTCAGCACGGGATGCGCGCGATACTCGGCCTGTTCGAAGGCGTGGTGACCGGCGCGGCTGATGGTTATGGCCGAATGGCGGACAAGCCCGCAGTGACTCTGTTGCACCTCGGACCCGGCCTCGGCAATGGCCTCGCCAACCTCCACAATGCCCGCAAGGCCGGCAGCCCGGTGATCAACATGGTTGGCGAGCACGCCACCTATCACAAGCATTTCAACGCCCCGCTGACCTCGGACACCGAAGGCGTCGCGCAGCCAATGTCGGACTGGGTCCGCATCTCGCGCAGCGAGCGTGACCTTGCGCAAGCCGGGGCCGAAGCCTTTGCCGTGGCGCAAAGCTATCCCGGCAAGGTGGCGACCGTGGTAGTCCCGGCCGACCACGCCTGGACCGAGGGATCGGCTGCAGTGGCGCCGCCAGCGGTGGCCGCTGCCCCCAAAGCCCCAGACGCGGCGATTGCAGCTGCGGCTGAAGCGCTGAAATCCGGCGAAGGCCCCAAGTGCCTCTATCTGGGCGGACGGGCGCTGCGGGCCGATGCCTTGGTGCAAGCCGGGCGAATTGCCGCCGCCACCGGCGCGCGTCTTATCGCCGAAACCTTTTCCGCCCGCCACCAACGCGGAGTGGGCCGCGTCGCGGTCGAGAAGCTGCCCTATTTCGGTGAGCAGGCAGAGGCTTACCTGGCAGAGTTCAAGACGATTGTGTTCTGCGGGGCGGAACCGCCGGTGTCGTTCTTCGCCTATCCGGGCAAACCCAGCTGGCTGTCCCCGCCCGGCGCCGCGCTGGCCCGGCTCGCCTCGATGCGCGAAGATGCCCTGGCCGCGCTGACTGGGCTGGCCGATGCGCTGCAGGCCCCGGCAGAGCCTGCGCTGGTGCAGGCTTCGACCAGTTTTCCGGCCGAACCGGGCAAGCTCAACAGCGCCAACCTTGGCGCGATCCTCGCCGAACTGCTGCCCGAAAACGCCATCGTTTCGGACGAAGGCGCCACTCAAGGCGGCGCGGCGATGCTGATGTGCGCGGGCGCCAAGCAGCATGACTGGTTGCAGCTGACCGGCGGTTCGATCGGTCAGGGTCTGCCGCTGGCAGTCGGCGCCGCGGTGGCCTGTCCGGACCGCAAGGTGATCGCGATCCACGGCGATGGCGGGGCGATGTATACCAACCAGGCGCTGTGGACGATGGCGCGCGAACAGCTCGACGTGACAACCATCATCCTCAACAACGGGTCCTACGCGATCCTCAATATCGAACTGATGCGGGTCGGGGTGCAGAACCCCGGACCCAAGGCACTGTCGATGCTCGACCTGAAGAACCCGGCAATCAACTGGAGCCAGATTTCAGAAGGCATGGGTGTACCAGCGGTGCGGGTCGATACCGCGGAAGGCTTCCGCGAAGCACTGGCCGCGGCCTTGGCAGCGAAGGGACCGCGGTTGATCGAGGCGCTGCTCTGATGGGTGAGAGCCTCAACCTCCTCCCCGCTTCCTACAGCGATTTCCGCCGCGCTGCCGAAAAGCGGCTGCCGCGCTTTCTGTTCGATTACATCGATGGCGGCGCCGGGGCCGAAGTGACCCTGCGCCGCAACACCGCCGATTGGGAAGCGGTGCAGCT
>VFKS01000188.1 GCA_009885425.1 Novosphingobium sp. | reverse complement strand
GTGATCGGGGGTGAGGTCATCACTTCGCCCACGGTCTTGTCCAGCATGGCCGGGCCGTGCGCTGCCAGTTGATAGACCACATCGCGTTCAGAGAAGATTCCTGCGATCTTGCCGCCGGCATAGACCGGCAAGGCGCCGATCCGCTTTTCGGCCAGCAGTTTCACCGCTTCGCCCACACTGGTGCTGGTGTCGCAGCCGACAATATCGCCGCCACGCCCTTCGATCAGTCGCGCAATTGTCATGGCAACGCTCCCGGGTCCGTTTGATGCCAAGATGATGGCACGATCCGAAGGGTTTGGCGAGTCAGCGGCTGTGGGGCGTTTCAGGCGCGGGATAGAGCCGGAATTCCTCGACCGGATCGCCGCCGATCAGATGATCCTGGATGATCCGTTCCAGGACCGGCGCGGTGCACGAATGGTACCAGACGCCTTCGGGGTAAACCACTGCGACCGGTCCCGCAGCGCAGACTTTCAGGCAATCGGCCTTGGTCCGGGCAATCCCGCCATCACGGTCGAGTCCCAGCTCGCGCAGCCGCTTCTTGAGGAACTTCCAAGCCGCACCGCCGACCTCGGCCGAGCAGCACTCACCCTTCTGGGCTTCTGCGCACAGGAAGATGTGGCGATGTGACTGCGCGCTACCAGCGGTAGTCAGCGCGGCGCGGGCGCGGGCAAGCTCATCCGGATCGCCGCTCATTCCTTGAGAGTCCACTGAGCCAGGACTGCACGATAATCCTCGGCAATCGGGTTTGGCCGATCATCCGCAATCGCGACCAGCACCGAACGCGCGAAGGCGACCGGGCGGCCCGACTGGATCAGAAGTTGCACGACGGTCCAACTCGAATTGCCGGTCCGTTCGACCCCGCAATGAACCGTCACCGGATCGGGGAAGTGCCCTTGGCTGAGGTAATCCATCGCCACGCTAGCGACCATCGCCCGGCGTTCACCGATCTTGATCGCACTGCCCAGCGCCAGATTGAAGCGGACCCGGGCATCCTCCATCATCGCTGCCAGCGCGACATTGTTGAGGTGCTGATTGGGATCGATATCGGCGAACCGAGTGGTGATCTGGTGGGCAAAGGGATAGCGCGCCGGATCCAGCAAGGCGGCGTCAGGACGGGCCATGCGACTGGCTCCTGGCGTTTGGAATGGGCTTCATCGCTGCGCAACTAGCGCAGCGGTGGCGAGCAGCCTAGCCCTTCTTGCCGACGATCCGGGCGATTTCGGCCGCGACCAGTTTTTCAACCAGCGGCGGCAGGTTCTTGTCGAGCCATTCGCCCAGTGCCGGACGGAGCATTTCGCGGACAAGTCCTTCAAGTGAAGTCTCGCCCGAGCGGACAATCTGTGGCGCGGCGCGCGGTTCGGCCATTACCGCCAGGGCGGCGAGCGATTCGCTGATCGAGCTGGCGGCATTGTCGGCAATCAGCGGGGCTTGGCTGTCAGCCACTGCCATATCATCATCCTCGCCAATGGCTTCGCCGATCGCGCCCAGATCGAGCACGTCGTCGTCGTCATCGGTCTGTATGATGGACTCTGACGCGGATTCGCTGACCGGCCCGCGCACACGCCGCAGCTCTGCGGCATTGTCGCGGCTGTCGCGCGCGATCACTTTCTTGATCGAATCGAGGATTTCCTCGACCGAAGGTTCACCGACCTGGCGCATCGCCCACACTCCACGCCGTCCCGCAGCGGGACAGAATCACTAGTTCGTTACTGAACCGTCTTGCGCCTTGGTGTCAACGGTGCGTGTCGAGACCGGTTTGGGATCGGGATTGTCGTTCCAGTCCCACACGCTGCCGCGCACGTTATTGTAATTGACGCCCGGATCGTAGAGCGTCCCACCATCGAGCCCGAGATCGCGCGCTTCGACCTTGCCCATCGCTGCCAGCAGGTTGAATCCAGCGACATAGGCATTGCGTTTGGCGGTGACCAATTGGACCTGCGCGTTGAGCAGCTCGTTCTCGGCATTGAGGATGTCGAGGATGGTGCGGTTACCAACGCTGTTTTCGGCGCGGACACCCTCAAGGCTCAATTCCGCAGCATCGACTGCGGTTTGCGAAGTAGCGATCAGCGATTGGGCTGCGGTCCACTGCGCAAAGGCGGCGCGAACCGAGGAAATGACAGCGCGCTCGATCCCGATTTCCTGCTCGAGCGTCGCGCCTTCGCGGGCCTGGGCCTGACGCCGCTGGGCCGCGGGCAAGCCGCCCTGGAACAAGGGCACACTTGCTCGCACCCCAACGGTGCTGCTGGTCGTACTCTGGACCGATAGCGGGAGCTTGTTGGACCCCAAAAAGTCGTTGTAGCCGCTGTTGGCGAATAC
>VFKS01000056.1 GCA_009885425.1 Novosphingobium sp. | reverse complement strand
TAATCCGCGTTGACCCGGCGCAATTGGGCGAGGTGGAACAACGCGCGGGCATCGGCGGCGGCCATCGGGCGGCCGAAGTAAAAGCCCTGGATCTTGCGGCAGCCCAGTTCGCGGATCACTTCGAGTTCGAGTTCGGTCTCAACGCCTTCCGCAGTGGTCGACATTTCGAGGCTCTCCGCCATGGCGACCACAGCGCGGATAATGGCCAGGCTTTCGCGGCTGCCGGTGGCGGCGCCCTGAACGAAGCTGCGGTCGACCTTGATGGTCGAGAAACGGAGGTTGCGGATATAAGACAGCGATGAATAGCCGGTTCCGAAATCGTCAAGCGCAACACCGCAGCCCAGCGCCATGATCTGCTCCAGCGCAGCCCGGGCCGTGGCCGCATCGCGGACGAAGATCGATTCGGTCACTTCGATCTCCAGCCGCTGGGCCGGAAGCCCGGAGGAACTGAGCGCGCCGATCACGCTGGACGTGAATCCCGGATCGAGCAGCTGTTCGCCCGAGACGTTGACCGCGACCTTGATGTCGCCCGGCCAATTCATTGCCTCGCGGCAGGCCTCGCGCATCACCCAATCGCCGATCGGCACGATCAGCCGGGTGTCTTCGGCGAGCGGGATGAACTTGACCGGGCTGACCAGTCCATGCTCTTCGCTGTTCCAGCGGATCAGCGCTTCGAAACTGAGGATTTTCTCGTCGACCGCGTCAACCACCGGCTGGTAGTGGAGCAGGAACTCGTTCTTCTCGAGCGCCCGGCGCAGTGAGAATTCAAGCTTGCGGCGCTCCTCGGCGTGCTGGTGCAGCGAGGGTTCGTAGCCATGGTGCAGCCCACCGCCCTCTTCCTTGGAGCGGTAGAGCGCAAGGTCAGCGTTGCGCATCAGCGTTTCGACCGTCGAGCCATCGCGCGGGCCAATGGCAGAGCCGACCGATGCGCCAATGTAGAGCGTGTGGTGATCGACTTCATAGGGCCGCGACAGCGATTCGATAACCGTATCGGCGACCCGGGTCACGCGGTTGTGATCGGAGGCATCGCGGATAACGACGGCGAATTCATCGCCGCCCAGTCGCCCAACCAGCTCGTTGTCGGTCATGATCGATTTGAGCCGCTCTGACACGCGCGCCAGCAACTGATCGCCGATCGAGTGGCCCAGCGTATCGTTGACCGATTTGAACCGGTCGAGGTCGATCATCAGGAAGGCACAACGGGTCCGCCACTGATCTGCATAGCGCATCGCCTCGCCCATCGCCTCGGTCACCATCATCCGGTTGGGCAGGCCGGTCAGCGTATCATAACGCGCCATGTGGGCGATCTTTTCGCTCGATTCGCGCTGTTCGGTGACATCCGAACCGACCCCGCGGAAGCCATTGAAGACGCCGTTTTCGTCAAGCTTGGAAGTGCCCGAAAGTTCCCACCAGCGCTGATGGTTGTTGATCGTCACCCGGACCAGCAGGTTTGAAAAGCTCTCGCGACGTTTCAGCCGTTCGGCCAGATCGTGCAGGCTGGAGGGGAACTGGCCGGTATCCCAGGCCTCTCCCGCGATCAGCTGGATGAACGGCTTGCCCTCGATCTCTTCAGAAGCCAGCCCCAACGCAAAGGCAAACCGCGGCGAAATCGAACGGACCCGGCGCGAGGTATCGATCTGCCACAGCCAGTCGGCCTCGCCCTCTTCAAACTCGCGCAGCAACATCGAGACGACTTCGCTCTTTTCCGCCATGCCCGATTCGGCGATCCGGGCGGTCAGAAACGAGCGCGCATTCCCTATCGCGCCGAGCACCACAACAACCAGAAAGGTCAACGAAAGCAGCGCCATTTCATAGCTCTGCTTGAACAAGAAGCTGACCAGCGCGCTGCCGCCGACCAGCACGGCAAACAACAGATTGCTGAGCGGCACTGCGGGGAGCAAAACTGCCGACGCCGTCATCAGCATTGCGCAGACCGCCCACAGTTCGAGCTGCCTGGTCGGATCGCCAAATGGCGCAAAGGCGGCCATCGGGGCAACCCAGATCAGCGCATTGACGATCGAACTGAAGGTCTGCCGGTTGACTTCACTGCTGGCTACCCGGCGCCGATCGGTATCGCGCAAGCCCTTGTCGATCTTGGAGCCATAGTACAGGCTGACGCCCAACGCGGCCATCCAGCCAAGCAAGGCGGCAATATGCACCGTATCGAAATAGAGCCGGAGCACTGCCAGCGCAGCGATCGAATGCGCGAAAATGCGGGTCGTAGAGGCCCGTGCCAGACTGGAATACTGCAAACCGCGCAGCCGCCCCCAATCGCTATCGCTAGGATTGTTCAGGCCAAGCACCGCCATTACCGGCAAGCTGCTGGGCAGTTTCGAAGCTAATGGTGCGGTCCTGCTCACACCCCCAGATACGCCCGCAATCGTTAGCGCCGCGTAAAGGGTGCGGCGCAATTGCGGCTGCGCTCCGGGTTTTTTGTATCAATTCAGCCCGCTGCGGGCCTGCTCCCAATTTTGCCCGTCAAACGCCCGGATTGCCGGTTCCAGCCCGTGACCGGGGTCGAGACAACGAAAATGAACGCTCCAAGCATCAGGATGCGAGCGCGGCTGGTAAAAGCTCTTGATCCCGCAAGTCCGGCAAAACAGATGCTCCGCCGCACCGCTGCCAAAGCGGTAGGATTGCAGGCTGTCTTGTCCGCTGAGCAGCTCGAACCGCGAGTGCGGCACGATCAGGTGCAGAAAGCCGGTCTTGCAGCAGATCGAACAGTTGCAATCAAGCAGCTC
>VFKS01000501.1 GCA_009885425.1 Novosphingobium sp. | reverse complement strand
GCCGGATCGACCGTGATCGTGGTGATCTTGTCAGGCGTGTCATGCGCCACGTCTTCGATGTTCATCCCGCCTTCGGTGCTGACGATCAGCGCGACCCGGCCGCTGGCGCGATCGACTACCATCGAGAGGTAGTATTCGCTGCCAATATCGACGCCGTCGGTGATGTAAAGCCGGTTAACCTGCTTGCCCGCATCACCGGTCTGGATCGTGACCAGCGTGTTGCCGAGCATGTCCTTGGCGTGACTTTCCACATCGCCCAGTGTCTTGGCCAGTCGGACGCCGCCCTTGGCATCGGGACCCAATTCCTTGAACTTGCCCTTGCCGCGGCCGCCGGCGTGGATTTGCGCTTTCACGACATAGAGCGGACCGGGCAGCGATTTGGCTGCATCAACCGCCTCGGCCACGGTCAGCGCGGGAATACCCTTGGGCACGGCGACGCCATATTTGGCGAGCAGTTCCTTGGCCTGATATTCGTGGATGTTCATGGGTCTCAAACTCCGGCAGGGAGGAGGGCCGCAGCCCTTGGTGCGGGGCCGCCTAAGCACAGCCGCGCGGGCTTGAAAAGCCCTCGAAGGGGGGTCAAGGTGAGAAATATGAACGCCAGTTGCGAGTCACTCTTAACAATTCCAAGTTCGCCGCTTGATTGACCGCGCGCGCCTTGAGGCGATTGTCCGGCAGGCCGGGCAAATGGCGCTGGCGGCCTGGCCCGGGCATGGCCACGCGGTTGAGGTGTGGGACAAGCACGGCGGCAGCCCGGTCAGTGCGGCCGATCTGGCGGTCGATCAGTTTCTCAAGGCCGAGCTGGGCGCCTTGTTGCCTTCTGCCGGATGGCTTTCCGAGGAAACCATTGATGCGCCCGAACGGCTGGACGGCGGACTGATCTGGCTGGTCGATCCGATCGATGGGACCCGCGATTTTGTTGCGGGGCGGCCCGGCTGGGCGATATCGGTCGCCCTGATCAGCTCCGGGCGGCCCTTGATGGGAATGCTTGACGCCCCGGCGCGCGGGGAATTCTGGCAAGCCGAGGCCGGTCGAGGTGCCTGGCGCAATGGCGCGCGGTTGTCAGCTAGCCGCCGAACTGAACTGACTGGAGCGCGGGTGCCAGCGCACGTTCTGCCAAAAAGCGATGCCGATCTGACCCAGGTTCATCAGCCCAATTCGATTGCGCTGCGGATTGCGATGGTCGCGGCGGATGAGGCCGATCTGGTCGCCACATTGCGCTGGGGCTATGAATGGGACATCGGCGCCGCTGCACTGATCGCGCGCGAAGCCGGGGCGGCGGCAACCGATGCTTTTGGCCAGCCGCTCGCCTACAACAAGCCCGATCCGCGCGCCTTTGGCGTGCTGGTCTGCTCGGCCGCGATCCACTCCGCAGCCGTTGCGCGGCTTGCCGGACGGGCTCGGGAACTGGCGGTAGGCCCCTAGCAAAAAGGGCCCGCCCTTGCAGGCGAGCCCCATTGGTATGCGATTGTCTGAAACTACTGCCCGGAGCGGGCGGCGTTTACATCATCCTGTGTGACCGG
>VFKS01000090.1 GCA_009885425.1 Novosphingobium sp. | reverse complement strand
TATGAAATCGACGGCAAGAGCAGTGGTGATCGGCGGAGGCGTCGTGGGCGTCAGTACGCTGTACCATCTGGCCAAGCTCGGCTGGACCGATTCAATCCTGCTCGAACGCAAGGAACTCACTTCGGGATCGACCTGGCATGCGGCCGGTCTGCTACCCTTGTTCAATTTGAGCTATTCGGTCGGCAAGCTGCACCAGTATTCGGTGGGTTTTTACCCCAGCCTGGAGGCGGAAACCGGACTTAGCGTCGGCTTTTCGCAAGTGTCGAATATCCGACTGGCAACCAGTCAGGACCGCCTTGACGAATACCACTACTACGCTGGAGTGGCCAAGACGATTGGGGTGGACGTCAATTTCCTGATCGCCGATCAGGTCAAGGAAATCTGGCCGCTGTGCAACACCGATGGCATTATCGGCGCCATCCAACATCCTGACGATGGCTATATCCAGCCGGCCGATCTCACGCAGGCCCTGGCCAAAGGTGCGCGACAGCGCGGCGCGACGATCCATCGCAATACCACCGTGACCGGCATTACCCAGCTGGCTTCGGGTGAATGGCTTATCTCGACCGATTGCAATGGCGTCTTGGGCGAGATCACTTGCGAACATGTCATTTCCTGCTCGGGAAACTTTGCCCGGCAGACCGGGGCGATGGTTGGCCTCGACATCCCGGTCATCCCGGTCGAGCATCAATATATCGTCACCGAACAGCATCCCGCGATCATGGAGCGCAAACGCCAAGGATTGCCGGAGATGGGCGTTCTGCGCGAATCTGACGCCAGCTACTACATGCGCGAGGAAGCCGGCGGGCTGTTGCTGGGCCCCTATGAAGCCGGCGCGCCGGCCTGCTACGTCGATGGACCTGCGGCGGGCAGCGAATACGAACTGTTCCCCGACGCCCTTGAGCGTCTCGAGCCTTACATTCTCGCCGCGATGGCGCGCGTTCCGGCCTTTGGCGAAGTGGGCATCAAAAAGGTCTACAACGGCGCCATCGCCTATACCCCCGATGGGTCGCCGATTGTCGGCCCGGCTTGGGACCTCAAGAATTTCTGGCTCAACGAGGGCCACAGTTTCGGGATCACCGCCGCCGGCGGTGCAGGCTGGCAGCTAGCGCACTGGATCGTCGATGGCGAGCCGACCATCGATATGATGGGGGTCGATCCGCGCCGGTTCGGGGACTATGCCGGGAGTGGTTATTTGATCGAGAAGAACGAGGAAGCCTACGCCAAGGTCTTCACCGTGCACTATCCCGACGAAGAGCGCGAGGCAGGCCGCGCGTTGCGGCGCACGCCGTGCTACGACCGGATGAAGGACCTCGGCGCGGTGTTCGGTTCGGTGTTCGGGTGGGAACGCCCCAACTGGTTTGCACCGCCCGGCTATGCCTT
>VFKS01000337.1 GCA_009885425.1 Novosphingobium sp. | reverse complement strand
GTAAATCAGCATTACCAAATCTTCGTTCTCTTATTTGTAAATTGAGGTCAAGACAAGTTTTGTTTTTACTGGCAATGATAATTTTGGGATTCGCTGCTTCTTGCCAGGTATCAAGAAAAGTTTCATAAGTAGGATTTAAAATATCCTTTCCATTGGAACGCAAATTGAAGTCGTTAAAGAAACGGGCTGAAATACTCTTGCGTATTTTTGCAGCTGCTCTTAATATGCCACTATCACCACCTTGCCTTTTCACTTCCTTCATTTCGGGCCGTTCGCCGAGGTCGCTTCGTCTCTGTTTGGTGCGAACGCCGCAGCGACCCCTGCAAAGTCGCGGAAACTCGGGCGAAAACCAAAGGTGGTTCGCGGTTACCCCGAAAATGCGGAAGCCGTGTTTTTGCGTGGTGAGCCCTGCTGGGTTCGAACCAGCGACCTACTGATTAAAAGTCAGTTGCTCTACCGACTGAGCTAAGGGCCCGCACCACGCGGGGTTCACCTAGGGATGGCGCGCGGCCGGGTCAAGCGGGAGGTGAGCTGGCGAAGCGAAAGTCCACTGACAGGATCACGCCAGCGCGCGGCTATGACGCTGGCTGGCTTCAGCACAAAGTCCCGCCCGCGAAACTCCACATGCGGGATGGTCAACCCGGTCGAAGACCATGTCCCGCCGCTCCACAGCACGATATCGAGATCAAGCACCCGCGCGGTCCAGCGCTGCCCGCTGCGCCGGCGACCGAAATCGGTTTCGATGCTCTGCAGCAGTTCGAGCAGCTCGTCCGGCTCAAAACTGGTCTTGATCAGCGCCGCACCATTGGCGTAGCGCCGCCGCGACGGACCGAGCGGGGCTGAGCGAACAACCGGCGCGGCGGCGAGAACCTTGATCCCGCCCTGCCCCAGCGCAGCCAACGCAGCCTGCAACACCTGTTCGGGCCGGCCATGGCGGTGGTGCCGCTGATTGGAACCCAGCGCGATCAGATAGCGCTGTTGGACCATCAGACGTCCTGGGCGATCCGGCCATAGAGCTGCGGGCGGCGATCGCGGAAAAAGCCCATCCCGGCGCGGTGCTTTGCAGCCCGGGCCAGATCGAGTTCTGCGGTCAGCACGCCGGTCTCGCCAGCGCCAAATTCGGCCGTCAGATCGCCCCATTCGTCGCTGATGAACGAATGGCCGTAGAAATTCTGACCGTCCTCGTTGCCGATCCGGTTCGCGGCCAGCACCGGCATGCAGTTCGATACCGCATGGCCGATCATCGCCCGGCGCCACATTCGGCTGGTGTCGAGCTCGGCGTCATAGGGTTCAGACCCGATCGCGGTGGGATAAAGCAGCAATTCGGCGCCCATCAGGGCCATCACCCGGGCGCATTCGGGGTACCACTGGTCCCAGCAAATCCCGATGCCGAACTTGCGGCCGAACAGCTCCCAGACCTTGAAGCCATCGTTGCCGGGCCGGAAATAGTACTTTTCCTCATAGCCCGGACCATCGGGAATGTGGCTCTTGCGGTAGGTGCCCATGATCGCGCCATCGGGGCCGATCATCGCCATGGTGTTGTAATAGTGCTGCCCGTCACGCTCAAAGAAACTGGTCGGGATCGCCACCTTGAGCTTGGCCGCCAGCGCCTGCATCGCGATGACCGAGGGATGCTCAGCAGTCGGCCGCGCCAACGCAAACAGCGCCTCTTCCTCTTCGCGGCAGAAATAGGGCCCGGAAAACAGCTCAGGCGGCAGGATCAGCTGCGCGCCTTGGGCAGCAGCCTGCTCGACCATCGCCGAGACAGCAGCGATGTTCTCCGTCTCATCGGACGAGCCAAGTGGGAGCTGGAGGGCGGCGACGGTGAGCGTGGTGGGCATAGTAAACGCGCTTATTTCTCCTCAAGCGCGAAGTCCACCTGAACCGTCACCCGCGTTCGCGTGGTGCCGGGGCGAATCGAGGGTGGTGGCGCGGAAACCGCAACCGGCGGCGGAGCAACGCTGGCCGCCTCAGCCATCGCATCCATCGGCATCGGATAGCCGCCACCTTGGCCGCCGTCGCGGATCGCCAAAACCCGCGCGATCTTCATCCCTGCAGCTTCGGCATAGGCTTCAGCCCGGGTCCTCGCGGCCCGGTAGGCAGCGATATAGGCTCCGCGATTGGCCTTTTCCGGGTCATCGATGCGGAGTGCTGGCCCTTGCAGGACATTGGCGCCGGCGGCTGTCGCCGCCGCCACGGCTTCACCCGCGCGGGGCACGTCGCGCAGCCGCACGGTCAGCGTGTTGCTCGCCTGATACTGACCCTTGCGCGGGCCGTAATCAATCCGGTTGAGCGAAAGGTTGGCAGTCTGGATATCGCGCTCTTCAACTCCAAACTTGGCAAGCGCAGCGGCGATCGTTTCGGCTTTGCGGCTGTTGGCTTCGTTCGCGGCCTTGGCATCGGGGCCATAGGTTTCGACCCCGATCATGATTGTCGCGAGATCCGGCACCGCTTCCGCCTCGCCCGTAGCCGACAGCGAGAGCAGCGTTTCATCATGATCGACCCCGCGCGGATCGCCATGTTTGTCGTTACCGCCACTACCACAGGCCGACAAGGCGAGGGCAGCCAGCCCGACGAAGGCAATGCCAAGGCTGCGCATCACGGCCGCTTGCGGAACAGCAGCGTCATCCGGTCGCTTTCACCGATGGCTTGCAACCGGGCCTTGTCCTCGTCCTTGGCGCCGCGCAGCGCGGGCGGCAGGGTCCAGACGCCATCGGCCCAGTTGGCCGGGTCCTTGGGGTTGGCATTGGCCTTGCTGCTGCCGACATATTCGAAGCCGTGCAGTTGCATGAACGCGATCACGTCCTTTTCGCGCAGATAGCCTTTGCCGCCGTCTGTATAACTGTAAGGCGCATTGGCTTTGGCCCGGTGCTGTTCGATCCCGATCATCCCGCCGGGCTTGAGCAGATCGCGCATCACCTTGATCTCGCTATCGGCGATGTTCCAGCGCAGCAGGTTGTGCAGCATCCGCATCACCACGATCCGGTCAAAGGTGCCCTTCTCGGCAGCGGGCACGGCATCGAGGGTGTAACCGGCAAAGCGATCGGCCGGCAGGCCTGACCAGCCGGCGATATCAGCCGGATACTTGGCAGCGCCATCGCGGATGCCTTTTTGCTGGGTTTCGTTGAACGGCCCTGACGTTGGATTGAAATAGAGTCCGACCAATTTACCCTTAGGCCCGAGATAGAGCCCGAGCAGGCGCGAGTACCATTCGCCGCCGGGGGCATATTCGCCCACTTTCATATCTGGCGTGATCTGGAAGAAAGTCAGCGTTTCGGCAGGTTTGCGGTAGATATCGCGGGCCTTGTCCTTGACCCGTAGCGGATTGGCGACTGCGGCGGCCAGTTCGGCGTTGATCTTGCTGGAGGCCTGTTTGGACGCGGCAGGGACAGCGACCAGCGCCGGGGCGGCGACGGCAAGGGCGAGGATCGGCAAAAGGAAGCGGCGCATCAGGGGCTCTCCGGGGATTTATGATCCTTGCATCCTAGCTGTTGCGCAACCGATGACAAGCCGCAGCCGAATACCTATCTGCGTTTCGCAGCAAAAGGATTAGACATGACACAGGCAATTTTCGCGGGCGGGTGTTTCTGGTGCACCGACGCAGTTTTTCGCTCAATCGCGGGAGTTGGCGCGGTGGAGAGCGGCTATATCGGCGGTGCGGGTGCGGACCCGACTTACAAGGCGGTCTGTTCAGGAACCACCGGCCACGCCGAAGCGATCCGGATTGAATTCGACGAAAGTGTCCTGTCATTCGACGATCTGCTTGATATCCACATGGCCACCCACGATCCCAGCCAGCTCAACCGGCAGGGCAACGATGTCGGCACCCAGTACCGCTCGGCGCTGTTCCCCTTGGACGACATGCAGCGTGCGGCTTGTCAGGCCGGGATCGCCCGCTGGAATGATGGCCACCCTGGCCAGCAGGCTGTCACCACCATCGAGGGCCCGGCGGTGTGGTATCCAGCCGAAGACTATCATCAGGAATACTGGGACGGCGAAGGCCAGCGCAATCCCTATTGCCTCGCGGTAATCCCGCCCAAGCTGGCGAAACTGCAAAAGGG
>VFKS01000043.1 GCA_009885425.1 Novosphingobium sp. | reverse complement strand
TGGGAGGGCTGCTGATGATCTTGCTGGTGGGGGCGACGGGACGGCTCGGGATGGCAGTTGCGAACCGCCTTCTGCAAGACGGCATCCCGTTCCGCGCCGCTTGCCGCAACCCGGCAAAGGCGCAGTGGCTGGTAGAGCGCGAGGTCGAGGTCGTCCCACTGGACGTCCAAAGCGGGGCTGGGCTTGCCGAGGCGATGACTGGGGTCGGTAGCGTGATAAGCTGCATCCACGGACTCCTCGGAAGATCGCGACACTCGATCAACCGAATCGACATTCGCGGCCAGGCAGCCTTGATCGACGCAGCTGTTGGAGCGGAAGTGGAGCGATTTGTTTATGTCTCCGCTTTAGGAGCGGCTCCTGACCACCCTTCGGAATTTTGGAAGGCAAAGGCTCGCACGGAGCAGCATCTAAAAGCTTCGGGATTAGGCTACGTCATACTCCGCCCCAGCGCCTTTATGGACCTTTACGCGCACGAGCTGATCGGCGCAGCGGTGATGGGGGGGAAGACGGTTTTCCTGCTGGGCAACGGTACGACTCCCCGCAACATGATTGCAGTCGCTGATGTGGCCGATGCTGCCATCAAAGCGTTGCTAAGAGATGATCTTGTCGGGCAGACAATCGAAATTGGAGGGTGGGAAAACCTAACGGAGCGAGAGATCGCGGCACTCTACGCCAATCTGTCAGGTAAACCGCTCAAAGTGCGCACGGTGCCGCCGCCGGCCCTTAGAATACTAGCCGCTGCGATCGCCCCGTTTCACTCGGGAATCGGTCATCTGCTCCGCTTGCCCCTGCAACTCGCCAACCGCAAGGACTTGCTCCTTGACGCAACCTCGGCAGTCGAATGCTTTGGCATCAGCCCTTCGCGTTTGCGCAATTATGCGGAGGGTAAGCTAAAGGATCAACACATAACCGCTCGCTAGGTGTTTGGTCCCGGCATTCTTGGGGCTGATCGGTCCGGCGCAAGCTCAGCAGAGTCCAGCCATCCAAGCTTCAGCAATCCGGGAAGATGTCCGGATACTTGCTGATGATGCATTTCAGGGCCGCGGTCCCGGTGAACGTGGCGAAACCGCGACCTTGGCTTACCTCAAAGCCCAGTATGAGGCTGCGGGGCTATCCCCTGGTGGGCCAGGCGGATCCTGGTTTCAGGAAGTGCCACTCACCCGCTATGATCGAACCGAACGGTCTTTTGAGCTCCGGGTTGGCTCTGAGCGACTTCCGTTGGAGCAAGCGCGCGACTGGAGTATTGTCGATGCACCCCTTGGCCGAACCATGTTGCAGGATGCCCCCCTCGTCTTTGTCGGCTTCGGCATCCACGCACCGGAAGCCCAATGGGACGACTATGCTGGCCTAGACCTCACCGGCAAGGTCGC
>VFKS01000026.1 GCA_009885425.1 Novosphingobium sp. | reverse complement strand
GCACTCCAACATATTCGCTCACTCTTCGGCTCCCGGTCTGTCGCTGTTCGGTTTGGGTTAGCAGAAATTGGCTAAGGCATTGCTAAGCCGCTGCAGCGGGCACCCGCCGCACCCGCAGGACCTTGATCTGTGGGGCCAGCATCTGGCCTTTCATGATCCCTTGACCCAGCGTGGCCGAGCGCGGTGCTTCGAACACTTTCAGAGCGACATCCATTCCCGAAACGACCCGCCCGAAAGCGGCATAACCGGCCTGCAATTCGGGGTTGGCCGAGGCCGGGTCGGCATCGAAACCGGTCAGCTCGGATAGCAGGATCGAAAAATCGGCTTGCGCAGTGCCCGGTGCATTGCGCGCCATCGAGAGCGTTCCAGCGAGATGCTTGATTCCGGTGACACTGGTCGGCTCGTGCGCGATCGGCGGGAATACCTTGGTGGACAGCCCGCGCAGCCCGGTCTGGATGATCCCGTTGGGCTGGGTCCCCCAATCGAGCTTCATCGCCCGGTAAAACGCCATCCCGTCAAACCGGCGGCTATCGACATAGTGGATGAAATTGCGGACCGTGATCGGTGCATGTTTGTGGAACAAATCGGCGGTGATCGTGCCTAGTTCGGTGACCATTTCGACCCGCACCACATCGGGCAAGGCCGCGGGCGGCGGAGCGGGAACTGGCTTCTTTTTCGGCCTGGTCGCGCCGGTAAGGGTGATCAGCGCGGCGGGCAGGGCGGCAAGGACGAATCGGCGTTTCATCAGGGCAGGATGCCAAATGCTCCGAGCTTTGTGCAGCCTTATCTGCGCTTGCCAGGCATTCGGGTGTAAAAGCCGCTCAAACTCACGTTGAGCCCGCCGCAGCGGGTCGCCTTACCGAATTCCTCGATCGACAAGCCCAGACCGGACTGGCGCAGATAGAACCGGCAAGTGAAATCCCGGTTCGGCTCTGGGTTGAAAGTGGCGAGGCCCTTGTGCATCTGGACGAGGCCCCAGGCCTGACCATCGTTCACGCCGCCCGGTGCAACCTGAACGTGCAGCGCCGTAACAGAGAAGTAGATCCACCCGCCGGTGATCGGCAGTACTTCAAGGCTGGCCGGATCGCGTGGCTGCGTTCCATTGCGACGATACAGCGTGCCAAAGCCCTGCGCGTTCAACTCGAAACCGGACCAGCTTCGGTAGATTTTCGCCAAACAGGTGCGGTCCCTGCCGCATTCATCGCGGCGCGACAGCCATTGGCGCTGATCGGATGGCTTGATGTCCCCGGCATTGCGCTGGCTGCGATAGAGCCGCGCGACGGCCCGGTCCCATGCTGCCAGTTCCGGGTCACCGCAGATCGCCATCTCGGTCAGGTTCGATGCAGCGGCGCAGTCAAAGGAAGGTCGATCGGCCGGGCTGGCCGCCCCCAGCAACACCAGCAAAAGCAGGGCGAACAGCGGCCTCACAATCCGGCCTTGACCAACCAGTCATGGAAGATCCGCACGCTGCGCATGTCCAGCGCGTGGGGGCGGCAGATGAACCAGTAGGAATAGGGGCTTTCAACCTCGACATCGTAGAGCTGCGCCAACCGGCTATCATGCGCGCGGACGAAGTGATCGGAATGCATGATTGCCACGCCCAGGCCATTGGCAGCAGCTTCGAGGATCAGCTGGCCTGAATCGTAGTGGTCAATCGCCGCCGGTTCCAGATCGGGCATCCCCAGCGCCTGCTTCCAAGCGACGAAACTGTCGGGCAGTTCGGTGTGAATCAAAAAGGTTTGGTGCGAAAGCGCTTCTGCATCAGGGATGGAACCGATCTCTTCGGCCAGCGCTTTGCTGGTGATCGCATAGACCTTGTTTTGGTCAAGCTGCACGGCATGGAAACTGGCATCCGGTTGCTTGGTCAGCACGATCGCCGCATCCAGCGTATCGCCGACCCGGGTTTCCAGATGCGGGCTGGTATCAAAATCGATGTGGAGCCGGGGGTATTGTTTGCGCAGTTCAGGCAGGCGCGGGAACAATCGCTGGCTGCCGAACAAAGGCAGCATCCCCAGATGCAGCCGCAGCACCCGGCTGTCCTCAACCTGGCCTTCGACTGCGGCCGCGAGTTCATCAAACCGGGGGCCAACCGCGTTGTAAAAGGCGTGGCCGTCATCGGTCAGCTTCATCGCCTGATGCTGGCGGGTGAACAACCGCTTGCCGATGAATTCTTCAAGTGCTGAGACCCGGCGCGACAGGGCCGAGGGGCTGAGCCCCAATTCATCGGCTGCGGCGCGAGCCGAACCGAGCCGGACGATCCGGACAAAGGCCTCGATTGCGCGCAGCGGGGGAAGGCGCCTAATCGCCAAGCGCTTAGTCCTCCACCAGTTCGGCTGGCACGGGCGGGTGCAGCCGCAGCCGGGTGACCCGCTTTTCGTCGCCAGCGATCACTTCCAAATGCCAGCCGCTATCATGGGCCAACACCGCGCCGACCGAAGGCACTTGGCCCGCCAGAACAAAGGCCAGCCCGCCCAGCGTATCGACATCTTCCTCGATCTCGCCCAGCCGCGGATCGACCCGGTCGCCCACGTCATCCAGTTCGGCGCGGGCATCTGCTTCCCAAATGCCGTCGCCCAGCAGGACCAGCAGGTCGGTCGGCGCATCGTCGTGCTCATCCTCGATCTCGCCGGTGATTTCCTCGACCAGATCCTCGAAGGTGATGATCCCATCCGTGCCAGAGTATTCGTTGACTACGATGGCAAGGTGGACGCGGCTAGCGCGCATATCGTTGAGCACGTCGAGCGCATTGCGGGCCTGCGGCACGAACAAGGGCTGCCGCATCAGCGCGGTCCAGTCCTTCGGCGCCTTGCCCTCGGCCAGATAGGTGAAAACGTCCTTGATCAGCATCATGCCGACCACTTCATCAAGTGTTTCGGCATAGACCGGCAGGCGCGAATGGCCGTGCTCGGCAAAGGCCTTGATCACTTCGTCCCAGCTGGCGCTGCGCGGGATCGCGATAATCTCGCCCCGCGGGATCGCCACATCATCGGCGTCGTGTTCGCTGAAATGGAGCAGGTTGCGCAGCATCTGGCGCTCAAGCGGTAAAAGATCGCCGTTGCCAGCTTCGGGCCCGCCATCCTCTTCGTGCTCGTCAATCGCCTCTTCCAGCTGGGCGCGGAGTGACTGGTCAGCCTCACCGCCGCGCAGAAATCTGCGGATCAGGCGGGTTAGAATGCTTCTACTGTCCCCGTCTCCGGAAAGTGCCTCAGACATCGTACTGCTTATCAGCCCCTAGGTTTCGTCGTGATCGCCATATGGGTCGGCAATGCCCATCTGCGCAAGCGCCTTTATTTCGAGGCTTTCCATCGCGCGGGCGTCTTCGGGGGAGGTTTCGTGGTCATATCCGGCGAGGTGGAGCAGGCCGTGAACGATCAGATGCGCGGCGTGATGCTCCAGGCTGAGGCCTTTATCGGCTGCCTCGCGGGTGCAAGTTTCCAGCGCAAGAACGATATCGCCGAGCAGTTCGGGTGGGCCATCGGCGCTGAGCGAGAGGAGTTCTTCGCGCTCCAGCATCGGGAACGACAGCACATTGGTCGGCTTGTCCTTGCCGCGCCATTGCGCGTTGAGCGCGTGAACCTCGGCGTCATCGGCGAACAGGATCGAGGCTGACAGGCGCGGGTTGGCGAGTTCGGGGGCGACCTCGGCCAGCGTGGCAGCGGCGCGTTCAGTCAGTGCCTCCCAGTCGGGCGGGGTGGGCCACGGGGCTTCGATCGAGATTTCGAGATCCATCGTTTCGGGGCTAGGGCAGCGCGGGGGCTTCGACAAGCTCAGCCTGAGCGGGGTCCGGGCTAACGCAATCTCCGCTCAGGCTGAGCTTGTCGAAGCCCCCGCGCCCGAACACTACCCACCCGTCCCCTCATAGGCGTCAACAATCCGCCCAACGATCGGGTGGCGCACTACGTCGCCCGAGGTGAAGCGGGTCATGTTGATGCCTTCGATCCCCTCGAGCCGCTTAACCGCGTCGTTGAGGCCGCTCATCGCTGGGCCGCCAGGAATATCGACCTGGTTGGGATCGCCGCAGATCACCATCCGGCTGTTCTGGCCGAACCGGGTCAGGAACATTTTCATCTGCGCCGGGGTGGTGTTTTGCGCTTCATCCAGGATCACGAAGGCATCAGCCAGCGTGCGCCCGCGCATGAAGGCGATTGGCGCAATTTCGATTTCGCCCGATGCAATGCGCCGTTCAACCTGTTCGGGCGGCATGCAATCATAGAGCGCATCGTAAATCGGGCGCAGATACGGGTCGACCTTTTCCTTCATATCACCGGGCAGAAAGCCCAGCCGTTCGCCGGCTTCGACCGCCGGACGCGACAGGATCAGCCGCTGAACCGAGCCGGTGATCAGCTGTGAAACCGCCTGCGCCACTGCGACATAGGTCTTGCCGGTGCCGGCCGGGCCCAGGGCAAAGATCATATCCTTGCTGGCCAGCGCCCGCATATAGTCAATCTGCATCGCAGAGCGCGGGACGATGGTCTTCTTGCGGGTGCGAATGATGATCGGCGGCGCGCCGTGATCGCCGGTGACGATCCCCTCCAGCGTCGGTTCGGCCGACATCGCAATGATCGATTCGACCGCGCCGCTATCGAGTTCATGCCCCTGGATCAGCCGCTGGTGCATCGCTTTCAAGACATCGCGGGCCCGCGCCACGCTATCTTCAGGCCCTTCGATCTGGGCCCGGTTGCCGCGCGCCGAGATATAAACACCCAGCCGGTTCTCGATCAGCACAAGGTTTGCGTCAAACTGCCCGAACAAGG
>VFKS01000313.1 GCA_009885425.1 Novosphingobium sp. | reverse complement strand
GCCCGCTCAGCATTGCCGAGGCCGGTCAGGGCAAGGGCTTCGCTCATCGCGCAGGCTCCGTCGGGGCATTGCCGAGCATCTGGCGCAGCGCCAGCAAGGCGTCGTCAGGTTTTTCCTCGACAATCCGCTGGGCGAGGCTGACCTGACGGCCGAGCAGCGCGGCATCGGCCGGGGACTGCGGTGCCGTGGCAGCCGGACCAGCACCGGCTGCGTTATCATCGCCGCTTTGCCTCGGTTCGCGTTTGAGTGCCCGCACCAATGGCCGTACGCCCAACAACAGCACCAGCAACACCGCCAGCAAGGCCGCCACGCTGCGCACCACCATGGCAAACCATGCCGCTTCCCAGAATGGCGGCACTTCCTCGCTGATCGGCTCGAACGGCCGGGTCATCACTTGCACCTGATCGCCGCGCGCGGGATCGATCCCAGCGGCGGCCGAAACCAGCGCCTTGATCTGCTCGAGGTCGCCGGGCCTGGCCTTCTTCATTGCATCCTGACTGATCGCGACCGCGACCGAGACGCGCTTGATCTTGCCGGGTTGCGAGTTGGCGACCGAGACCTCGCGGCCCAACTCGTAAGTCCGGCTGGCCGAGCTTTCACCGCTGGTCTGGGCCGCACCTGGTACGCCTTGCGCGGGTCCGGCTTGTGGCGGTCCGGGCACGGCCTGCGTGGCGGGCGGAGGCGTGTTCGATAGAGCCCCTGGCACACCTCCAGCTTGTCCCGGCTGGGTCCCGGCAGCTTGCGATTGCTGCGAAGTCTCGCTGCGGACCACGCCGGACTTGTCATAGGCCTCGCGCGCTGAAGTTACCTCGTCCATGTCGAGCTCGACCTGAATTTCGCTGGTGAAATTGCCTGCGCCCAGCATCGGCGTGAGCAGCTGTTCGAGTTGCGTACGCAGCTTGTCTTCTAGCCGGGCCTGCAGTTCGAGCCGGTCGGAGCCCTGCGCGCGCGGGTCTGACAGCAGCCGTCCGTGTTGGTCGACCACCCGCACCGCATCGGGCGAGAGGCCGGGGACCGATCCCGCCACCAGATTGACGATGGCCGAGACCTGCCCATCGGCCAGCTTGCGGCCCTTGGCCATCCGGACCATGACCGAGGCGGTCGGTGGCGCATCATCGCGCACGAACACCGATTTGCTCGCTTCGGCCAAGTGGACGCGGACACTCTCGACCCCGTCGATCTGCTTGATGGTCATTTCCAGTTCGCCCTGCCGGGCACCGCGCATCCGCTCGCCTTCCAACGTGCGGCTGGCGCCGAGCGGCAGGCTGTCAAGGCTGGAGGCAGGATCGGGAACTGCCAGCGCCCCATCCGAAGCAACCAGCATCCTGGCCTTGTAGAGGTCATCCTCGGCCACGGTCAGTGTGCCAGTATCGGCATTGATGCTGTATGTGATCCCGGCCTTGTCGAGGCTGGAGGCAACCGAAGCGCGCTCGGCATCGCCAAGTTCGGAATAGAGCATCCGCTGCGGCGCCGGGAACAGAGCGACAAAGGCCAGGCCCGCTCCGCCAATCGCGGCGAGGCCAAGAAACCACGGCAAGGCGCGCTTGATCGCTGGTTGGGCGGTAAAGCTGCGGACCCGTTCGAGTTGGGATCCGCCGGGCAGAGCCATCGGCGGGGCGGCGGTCCGGGTTGTGGCTAGTTCGGCCATTCAATCACACTCCCATCCGCATGATGTCTTGATAGGCCGACAGCAGGCGGTTGCGGACCTGCAGGGTGGCTTCAAAGGCGATCCCGGATTCCTGGCGGGCCAACATCACCTTGGCGATGTCGGTCACCTCACCGCGTTCATAGGCGGCGGACAGGTTCTCTGCGTCGCGCTGGGTTGCGGTGACGCCGTCGAGCGCCGACTTGAGCGCGCCGGAAAAGCCGCCCGCAGGTTCTGCGGCGCTATCGGGACCTTGCGGCCCTTGTGCGGCGCTATGGACCTCTTTGAGCAGGCTCGAACGATCGAGCAATTGCTGGCGCATCGCCAGGATCTGCTGGATCCCGCCACCGCCGCCGATCCCTCCAACGCCGCTCATCGCCGGGCTCCGGCAACGGCGAGGCCCGCATCACGGAATGCCGCGAGCCGGTAGCGTAGGGTGCGCTCTGATATCCCGAGCTGGCGTGCCGCCGCGATCCGGTTGCCCTGGCAGGCGTCGAGCGTCTGCATGATCGCTCTGGCTTCGCTGATCTGGACGATGTTGGACAGGCGCGCATCGGCCGGCTCGGCCTGCAGCGTGCCATGTTCGGAAATCAGGCGGGCGGGCTGGTCGAACACGATATGACTGGCACCGATCTCGCCCAGACCGTCAGCCAGCAGCAACGCGCGGCGAACGACGTTCTCCAGTTCGCGGACATTGCCGGGCCAGCCGTGCAGTTTCAGCATGGACAGGGCGGCGTCGGAAATCCACGGCAGCGCCTTTCCCGGTGGGCAGTGGCGCAGGACCAGCGCGAAGGCGAGCGGGGCGATATCTTCAACCCGCTCATGCAGCGGCGACAGCGCCAGCGGGAAGACGTTGAGCCGGTAATAGAGGTCGGCGCGAAACCGCCGTTCGGCGACTTCGGTGGGCAGATCGCGGTTGGCGCAGGCGATCACCCGGACATCGACCTTGATCGGCTGGGTCGCGCCAATCGGCACCACTTCGCCCTCTTGCAAGGCGCGCAGCAGCTTGGCCTGAAGGACCAGCGGCAGTTCGGCGATTTCGTCGAGCAGCAGCGTGCCGCCATCGGCGGCGCGGAAGAAACCCTGGTTGGCTTCGCTGGCGCCGGTGAAGGCGCCCTTCTTGTGGCCGAACAGCAGCGCTTCGAGCATCGCCTCGGGCATCGCGGCGCAATTGACCGCAACGAACGGCTTGTCCTTGCGCGGGGACCGCTGGTGGATGAACCGGCTCAGGACTTCCTTGCCGGTCCCAGTCGGACCGTTGATCAAAACCGGGATCTCGCTCGCCGCCAGCCGGTCGGCCAGGGCCAGGATCGAGAGCGTTTCAGGATCGGCGGCAATCGGCATTCCCGGCGGGGTCAGCGCGGCGACTAATGCGGCGAGCGGAGCATCGGCAGCTGGATCGCGGTAGGTCAGCACAAAATGTCCGCGCTGGCTATCGCGGCGCAGGTTGTTGGCAGTGCCGCGTTCGAGCAGCAGGCTGGGGCCGGGGCCGGGCGCGGCGGGCTCGCCCTTGTCGCGCAAAACTGCCGTGGAGTTGCCGGTCGCTGCCTCCAAGATCGCCGCCGCGCGCTGAACCAGCGGGGCATGCGCCCGTGCGACCGCGTCAGTTGCTGCTAATCCGCCCATCGAAAATCCCCTTCGCATTAACCATGCTTCGAGGCGCTTTCTGCGCGTGGAACGGCAAAGGGACCGGTAATTTAAGGCCAAGGGTTAATGCTTATTCGCTCCGCCCCACGGCGGCGGGGATGCGTTTTGGGCACCCAACCAATCGCTCCCCCTTAACTTCCCATCCGCGCTGCCGCTCTAGTTCGTGGCAGCCGCACCGGATGGTCCGGATCGGTTCGCGTC
This sequence comes from Novosphingobium sp., assembly GCA_009885425.1. Lineage (GTDB taxonomy): Bacteria > Pseudomonadota > Alphaproteobacteria > Sphingomonadales > Sphingomonadaceae > Novosphingobium. The sequence continues at coordinate 3,498 of VFKS01000313.1, read as the reverse complement.
ACGGGACTATTCACGGGAGTTTTCAATGGCCGTAATCAACACCAATATCAGCGCGATCCGCGCTGCCAACGCTTCCACTTCGGCGAGCAAGATGCTCGGCACTGCGATGGAGCGCCTGTCCACCGGCAAGCGGATCAACAGCGCCAAGGACGATGCCGCCGGCATGGCGATCGCCACCAGCATGACCGCACAGGTTCGCGGCATGGGTCAGGCGATCCGCAACTCGAACGATGGTATTGCCTTGGCGCAGACCGCCGAAGGTTCGCTGAACGAAGTAACCAATATGCTGCAGCGCGTCCGGGAACTGGCCGTCCAATCTTCGTCGGGCACCTATCAGGACGCCACCGACCGAGCCTATATGCAAACCGAAGTCGACCAGCTGACTGCCCAGATTGGTCAGGTCGTAACCAACAGCAAATTCAATGGCGTGACGCTGTTTAACAACAGCGCCCCAACCGTGACCGTGCAGACGGGCGCCAATGCCAGCGAAACGGTCGCGTTGACCATGGCCAATCTGACCACGCTGGCTTCCGCTACTGGTGCTGCGGGATCCTACAGCGTTGCAACTGCGGCTGCTGCCAGCACCGTACTGGGCACGCTCGATACCGAACTCAACACGATCTCGAGTGCCCGCGCTTCGCTGGGTGCGGGTCAGAACCGGCTCGAATCGGTGGTCAACAACCTGACCAGCAATTCCACCAACCTGTCGGACGCCCGCAGCCGGATCGAAGACGCCGACTATTCGGCCGAAACGACCGCGCTGGCCAAATCGCAGATCCTCTCGCAGGCTTCGACCGCGATGATCGCGCAGGCCAACCAGAGCCAGCAGAACGTCCTGTCGCTGCTGCGCTAAGCGGAAGCCGACAAACAGTTGCCTGTCCCTTCCAGGCATGGCCCGGCGGTTTCCCCCCGCCGGGCCTTTCTGCGTCACTCGACAGCGCCGCCGAAGCGCGGCACAAGGACGGCGATGGCGAAGCGCGCAGCAATTTTCTGGCAAGTGGCAGCAACGGCGCTGGCTCTCGCGCTGGCACCCGGCGAGCTGCACGCACAAGCTTCGGCCCCGGTCGCCGCCACGCCCTTGCCGGGCAACAATGCCCGCTGCGTCTTTGATTACATGTCCGAAGAAGACCGCGAGATGGCATTGCTGCTGTTCGCCAGCGAGGCTATCGGCGGGGGGCGGTTTCGCAAATCATCGAAGAATGTCCAGATCGTCGACCGGTTGATCGAAGAGGCGCACGAGAAATGCCTCGACCGGTTTGCCTGGTCGATTGGCCGGTCGGAAGCGGCCAGAAATTACGCGCTGACGGCGCTCCTGGGCGAGGGGCTGCGGCAGGTGCTGATCGTCGATGACTTTCCGGTGGCCAAGATCGATGCCTATTTCGCCGCCAACCGTTTGGCACTGTCGCGCAAGAGCGAAATCGAAGGGGCCGACAAAGACCGGCTGACCAGCTGGCTGATCGAGCAAGGCTGGGACGCGGACAAGGCCGAAGCGCTCAACATGGCGGCGCTTTACCTCGAAACGCAGATGTTGCTCGATAGGACCGAGCGCTTTTTTGGCAGCAGCGGCGGGACGACCCGCCAGACCGTCAAATCTCGGCCATCCCCGGCAAGGAAAGCAAGGCGCGGTACGCCTTGATCCGCTTCTTCTGGGGCATGGTGTCAATCGCCTCGAACATCTGCAGGCCCATTTTGCATTTGCCCGTCAGTCCTTTGGCAAATCCATCTCTGAACAGCGGTGCGATCACCGGGATCACTTCCTTGGTGAAATAGCGGGTCGCCTCATCCCCAGCCATGCGTTTGGCGCGCTGGGGGCTGGACAGAAAATCGATGATCAGCGCATCTTCCAGCCCGACAAACATCAAATCGGCAGTTTCCGTGGGCACCGGCACGATGCCCAGCGCGGTCTTGCAGCCCGGATAGCCACGCGATCGTTCACTGCGGGCAGAATTGGCATAGAGCGTCAGCGAACGGTCCAGCAGCGGATCGGGGGCTTCGGCCAGTGATTTGGTCACGAAAACCACCAGCTTCGAGCGTCCGGCCACGCTCGCTTCTTCAAAGCTGGATCCGCTGTTATAGGTGCGCCAGACATCGTCGATCGCGGCTTCGGTGGCGGCAGGAACCTTGCCCAGTGCGACTTGCCAGAGCGGCGATTCAATCAGGCGTGTGCGCACCGCATCGCGGGTGCCGTTCTCGCCAAGCGGGATCGGCCATTCCGGCTGGGCCGCCACCCGCGTGACAACCCGCGCCTCGATCAGCTCCTTATGCGTCGGCAGCCACATCGATTCGTGGCTGTGGCTCAGCGCCTTGTCGATGAAGGCCGGGTCGGTACCGATCAGTTCATAGGCCAACCGCAGGGTATCATTGCCATTGATCCCGAACACGGTGGTCGCGGTCAGCTTGCGGTCGGTCCGCTTGCGGGTGATCGTCTCGCCGCTGCTGTCATCGATCAGTGATGCCTCGTGAAACCCCAGCTGCGCCGCCGGGCCCATCACCCGCGATTTTCCCGCCGCGAAAACCTGGGTGCAGGCCGATGCACAGTATGTCTCGACATAGGTGTCGAGTTTGCGCTTGCGCACCAGCGACGCCATCAGCCGCGCTTCGAGCGTATAGCCCCCGGCGGACGACAGATGCACCCGCCGGGCCTGCGGCGCTTTGAGCAATACCGCGTCAAACTGGTGGAAGGTCCCGTCGAAGATCATCCCCACGACATAGACCGTCTGCCCATCGGCCGAGACCGTGATCGAGGCGGCTTTGGCCTGTTCGGGAGCTTTGGTTGCCACCGGCGGCGGCGACGAAACTGGCGCTTTATCGGCGTGCGCCGGCAAGCTGGTCGCGTCCGCGACGCCACTGATGAGAGCCAGCAAGGGCAAGGCAATCAGGCTGGTGCGGCGTTTCATGGCGGTGAAAATGCCACAAATCACCAGCTTGGCAAGCACACAACCGTGCAAGCGGTTGGAACCGGGCGGCGAAACTGCCATAGCGCTGCCAAGATCAAAAAATGCCGGGAGTGGGTATGTCTCGTTATGTCGGTGCCATCGATCAAGGCACCACCAGCACGCGCTTTATCGTGTTCGATGGCGGCGGGGCGATTATCACCTCGGCCCAGATGGAACACGCCCAGATCATGCCGAAACCCGGTTGGGTCGAGCATGATGCTGCCGAGATCTGGATCAACACCCAAGTGGTAATCGCCGCAGCCCTGGCCGAGGCTGGACTGACCGCCAGCGATCTGGCCGCCATCGGGATCACCAATCAGCGTGAGACAACGCTGCTGTGGGACAAGGCGACTGGCCAGCCGGTTCACAATGCTTTGGTCTGGATGGACACCCGGACCGAAGCCTTGGTCAGTGCGTTCGAGGCCGAGGGTGGGCAGGACCGCTTCCGCGCCCAGACCGGGCTGCCGCTGGCGACCTATTTCTCAGGGCTAAAGCTGCGCTGGCTGCTCGATAACGTGCCCGGCGCTCGGGCCCGGGCCGAGACGGGAGAGCTGCTGTTCGG
>VFKS01000469.1 GCA_009885425.1 Novosphingobium sp. | reverse complement strand
GGCGGATTCAACTGGGGCCATGCCGTTCAGCGCGCTGCAAAACGAATACAATCTGGTTTCTCGCGCTGCATATGGACCCGACTTGCAAGAGCTGTGTACTGGTCGCGGCGTCGCGATGCTCCCCTTTTATGGCATCGCGAACGGCTTTCTGACCGGCAAGTATCGGACCGAAGCCGACCTGGGCAAATCGGTGCGCGGTGCCCGCATGGCCAAACTGATTGAAACCGGCGCGCCAATGCTGGCGGTAATGGACGCGATCGCATCCGAAACTGGTGCCTCCCTCGCCCAGATCGCGCTGGCCTGGCTGCGGGTTCAGCCCGGAATCGGCGCGCCAATCGCCAGCGCCACTTCGGCCGAACAGGTTCGCGAGCTGTGCGGAGCGGCAAGCCTGACACTTTCGGCCGAGCAGCTCGATCGGCTGACCCAGGCCTTGTGATCGATCTTGCGGCGCTGTTGATGCTGGCATCGGGCGCGTCCCATGCGGTGGTCAATGCGGTGCTCAAATCTGGTGGCGACAAGATGTCGAGCCGGGCCTTGATCGACGGATCAAGTGCCTTGTTGATCCTCCCTTTTGCCTTTCTGGTTCCCCTGCCCCACGGCGCTTGGCCGTGGCTGTTTGCCTCCTTTGCGGTCCATCTGGTTTACCTGATCTGTCTGATCAAGGCCTTCGAAGGCGCCGATATGAGCGCAGTTTATCCGGTGATGCGCGGGACCGCGCCGGTGCTGGCAGCCATGATTTCGGTGCTTTGGTTGGGAGATCCGATCAGCCCAGGCGTTGCCTTTGGTATTGCGCTGGTCAGTACCGGAACAGCACTCGTCGCCTGGTGGAACGCTCCGAGCAAGCGGGCCTTGCTTTGGGCATTGGCGACGGGCGTTACTATCGCCGCATACACCGTGATCGACGCCAAGGGTGTCCGCGCCGCGCCATCGGCGGTCAGCTATATCGTCTGGGTGTTCGTGATGCTGGGCTTCGGCATAGGCGCGATCTTTGCCATTTGGCGCGGCCCCCGCTTTGTGATTGCCGCGCGCAGTCAGTGGAAGCCCGGGCTGATCGCCGGGGCCTTGTCGCTGGTTACCTATGGCTTTGCTCTGTGGGCCTACCGGCTGGGCGATGTCCCGCGTCTGGCAGCCTTGCGGGAAAGTTCAATCTTGTTCGGTGTGCTGATTGCCTGGCTATTCCTGAAAGAAAAGGTCGGCAAGCCGCGCTTTGCAGGAGCCGGACTGATCGCAGCAGGGGCCGCGTTCCTGATCGCCGGTATCTAAGACTGGGCGAGAAAGCCGTAGCGTCAAACAACCTTGCTCTATGACAACAGCGCGCCCATGATCCGTTCAGTTTGGTCTGTGCACCTTGCCCAGGCCAAACAGGGAGAGGGCACATGAAACACATAACCTCAATGCTCGTCATGTCCGCCGCGCTGCTTGCCGCTAGCCCGGCATTCGCGGCATCCGACTATTTTCTCAAGTTCGATGGAGTTGAAGGCGAGGCCGGCACCGTTATCGAAGTGGCCAGCTGGTCATTTGGCGTCTGCAACGCTGGTCAGTGCACCACCGTCAAAAGCCCGCGCGACGCGGCCAGCGGTCAGGCGACCGGCAAGCGCCAACATGGCACGGTTCGTGTTCAGGCCAGCCAGAACACCCAGTCGCTGCGCGAATCGCCGACTCGCGCCTCGAGCGGAGCGACCGCTGTTTCTGAAACCGTGCAGGAAGAGGCCAAGACCAAACCGCGCGCGAACTGGGATCTCGCCACCAACAAGGGCGCGCGCACTGCTGGCGGAGCCGGTGGCGGCGCGGGTGGGCAAGTTGCTGTTGCAACTGGCGATATCGATGGAGATGGCCGGGCGGATTTGGCCTATACCAGCACCCAGACCGAGATTTCATCGTTCAGCGTGACCTATGACAAGGCGTCCCCGGTGCTGGCCAAAGTCTGCATGGGCAAACATATTGCCAAAGCCACGCTGTATCGCGGCGGGGAAAGCTACGAAATCACCGATGCAACGGTATCGTGCTCATCTGCGACCGGTGATGCGCTGACCGACGGCCTGCTGATCCTGCGCTTCAGCTCGGGTCAGATGAAGCACACCAAAACCGGCCACGTCACACTGCTCAAGTAAGTTTCTGGCATGTGTCGCTGCGGCGGGCCTGATCCGCCGCAGCGAACAATTCTGCGTTGGGCGCTAGCCGCCGATCCAGCACGATCCCGCGGTTCGACGGGGAAATAACCACCTTGGCGTTTGCCGGGGTGGCCTGCCCCGCTTTTGCCAGCACAAAGCGGATTCCATCCGGCGATTGGCTGCTATCAAACACCGCAATATTGTCGGTATTGGCGGCAAAGACCGAGATCGAGACATAGCCCGCATCCGGGCTGGGCGCGGCTTCGATCAGCAATGGCCCGTTCGACAGGTCATAGGCGCAGGTCGAATAAGCCAGGTCCGGCGAAGGCCGCACGATATTGCGTGAATTCTGGGTGGTGCGCGAACCGAAGCCGAACTGGTTGATCAGCTTTCCGTCCTGCGAGACCCGGCCCATCGCCACGTTCATTAAAAAATGCGGCACGAACAGCACCAGCCCGACATGCCCGATTGCCGCAGCGGAGAGGAACGCCAGGATCAGTTTTGCGCGGCGGTTCATGCTTTGCCTCCACAGTTCAGTTTAGTGACCTTGGGCATCGCGATCGTGGCAAAGTCCTCCTG
>VFKS01000249.1 GCA_009885425.1 Novosphingobium sp. | reverse complement strand
GGGCCTATACCTATGCCGTCGCCAAAAACTGCGACGCCGGGCTGACCACGCGATTCGATGCGGCGGGCGCAATCCTGCTGGCCAGCGAAAACGCCTTCCACGTTTCGGGCGAGGCAGTGCAGGCGCTGGGCGGCGCAGGCTATACCAAAGACTGGCCGGTCGAACGCTATCTGCGCGACGCCAAACTGCTCGATATCGGCGCCGGGACCAACGAGATCCGCCGGATGCTGATCGGGCGTGAATTGATCGGGGCGAACTGATGAGCGCCCCCGTCCTCACCACCACGCTCAACCCTGATGATCCGCAGGCCCAGGCCCGCGCCGCGCATAACCGTGCGCTGGCGCAGGAACTGCGCACCAAAGTGGCCGAGGCCGCGCTGGGCGGAAATGCCAAGTCGCGCGAGCGCCATACCAGCCGGGGCAAGCTGCTTCCGCGCGAGCGGGTCGAGCGGCTGCTTGATCCGGGCTCGCCTTTGCTCGAAATCGGGCAATTGGCGGCGAATGGTGTTTATGAGGATGACATCCCCGGCGCCGGGATCATCACCGCAATTGGCCGCGTGTCTGGCCGCCAGTGCATGATCGTGGCCAACGATGCGACGGTCAAGGGCGGCACGTATTACCCGCTGACGGTCAAAAAGCACTTGCGCGCGCAGGAGATTGCCGAGGCCAATTACTTGCCGTGCATCTACCTCGTCGACAGCGGCGGGGCCAATCTGCCGCACCAGAGCGAGGTGTTTCCGGACCGCGATCACTTCGGCCGGATCTTCTTCAACCAGGCCAACATGAGCGCCAAAGGCATCCCCCAGATTGCCTGCGTGATGGGCAGCTGCACTGCGGGCGGGGCCTATGTGCCGGCGATGAGCGACGAGAGCGTGATCGTGCGCGGGCAAGGCACAATCTTTCTGGCTGGGCCGCCGCTGGTCAAGGCCGCGACCGGCGAGGAAATCAGCGCCGAGGATCTGGGCGGGGGCGATTTGCATGCGCGTAAATCGGGCGTGGTCGATCACTTGGCCGAGAATGACGAGCATGCGCTGACGATCGTCCGCGATATTATCAGCCACCTCGGTCCGCGCCACGAACACGGCCTGCCGCTCAAGGAACCGCGCGCCCCGAAATATGACGCCGAGGAACTTTACGCCGTCGTCCCAGACGATGTCCGCGCGCCTTACGATGTCCACGAAGTGATCGCGCGGCTGGTCGATGGCAGCGAATTTCACGAGTTCAAGGCGCTGTATGGCTCCACGCTGGTCTGCGGATTCGCCCATATCTGGGGCATGCCGGTCGCAATCCTGGCCAACAATGGCGTGCTGTTCAGCGAGTCTGCGGTCAAAGGCGCGCACTTCATTGAGCTCGCCTGCCAACGCAAGATCCCGCTACTGTTCCTGCAAAACATCAGCGGCTTCATGGTCGGCGGCAAGTATGAGGCGGAGGGCATTGCCAAGCACGGCGCCAAACTGGTGACGGCCGTCGCCACCGCCTCTGTGCCCAAACTGACCGTGCTGATCGGCGGCAGTTTCGGCGCGGGTAATTACGGCATGTGCGGACGGGCCTATTCCCCGCGCTTCCTGTTCTCTTGGCCCAATGCCCGCATTTCGGTGATGGGCGGAGAGCAAGCGGCCTCTGTCTTGGCAACGGTCCACCGCGATGCGGAAAGCTGGACGGCCGAACAGGCCGAAGCGTTCAAGGCCCCGATCCGCGAGAAATACGAAGACGAAGGCAACCCCTATTACGCCACCGCGCGGCTGTGGGATGACGGCGTAATCGACCCGGCGCAAACGCG
>VFKS01000002.1 GCA_009885425.1 Novosphingobium sp. | reverse complement strand
TCGAAAAGGGCGCGGTCGAGAAGGCCAAGCGCAATCTGGCCCGGATCGAGGTGCTGTGCGGCAACAAGACCTGCGCTCCGGCTCGGCAGCTTACCGCCGCAATCCAGCGTGGGCCGACCCCTCAGGTTGTTACGGCGGCGCAAGTTGAGGCCAAACCGGAAGTTACAGCGAATTAGCGCGTCGTCCCGGGCTTGACCCGGGACCGCTGGCGGTTTCAGCGAGCTCGCGTCGAGGCGGCCAGCGGTCCCGGGTCAAGCCCGGGACGACGTTCAGATCAGATCTCTAAATTCATCCAGAACAGTGCGATAAACCCGTTTCTTGAACGGAACTATGAGATCTGGTAGCAGCTGGGGATCGACCCACTTCCACTCCGCAAATTCGGGCGGATCGTGGCGTTCGAGGTGGATATCGGCATCTTCTCCGGCGAACCGGGCGAGGAACCAATGTTGGCGCTGGCCGCGATATTGGCCCTTCCATAGCTTGCCCAGCAGCTCTTCGGGCAGGTCATAGAGCACTTCTTCGCGGGTCTGGGCGATCAGGGTGACGTGCTGTTCCTCAACCCCGGTTTCTTCCCACAGCTCGCGCAGCGCGGCGGCGCGCAGGTCTTCGCCATCATCGACCCCGCCCTGCGGCATCTGCCAGAAATCGCCGCCTTCGGCCGGTTGCCCGCGGGTGTCGATCCGGCGGCCGACAAAGACCAAGCCAGCGCCATTAACCAGCATGACGCCCACGCAGGGGCGGTAGGGAAGGTGGGAATAGGGGTCACTCATCGGCGCCCCTTAGCCTCAAACCTTCATCAACATCAACTTCATCGCCGAAATCACCTTGGCTGTTGCAGCCGCCGCGCTGGGCAGGGCCTTGCGGGTGGTGGTGAAATCGTGAGTCATCCCGGCCACATCGAGGTAAAGCGTATCGACCCCGGCATCGACCAGTTTGGCCGCGATCCGGCGGCCTTGATCCTTCAATGGACACAGCCCGGCGGTGGCGACGATCGTCGGGCACATCCCCTCTGCGCTGGCGTGGAGCGGAAAGGCGCGCGGATCGCCACTGACCGGCAGATACAGCGAATAGAACCAGTCCATCGCCAGTTTGGTCAGGAAGTGCCCCTCGGCAAAAGTCGCCATTGAGCCGTCCTGCGATTCGTCGGTGGCGGGATAGAGCAGTACTTGCAGCACCATCGGCGTCGCGGCGGGCTTGTCGCACAGGGCGCGGGCGGTGACCGTGGCGAGATTGCCTCCGGCGCTGCCGCCGATCGTGACAAGCCCCGTTACCGTGCGGCCCAGCTCCGCCGGACTGCCCGCCAGCCAGCGCGCCGCCGCTTCGCAATCGTCAGGCGCGGCGGGGAAGGGGTGTTCGGGCGCGAGCCGGTAGTGCACCGCCAGCACCGGCAGGTCCAATTCGGCCGAAAGCTCTGTGCATAGCGAGTTGTGGGTATCCAGATCACCGATCACAAACCCGCCGCCGTGGAAAAAAAGCACCACCGGCGAGGGATCGCGGCTTTCGCGCACATCATAGAACCGCACCGGAATATCACCCGCGGGGCCGGGGCAGGTCAGGTCCTTGATCACCGCCATCGGCCGCGGATCAGCCTCGGTCATCGCTTTCATCGCGAGGTAGCCGGCGCGCTGTTCTTCGGCGATCAGCGCCTCGGGCGGGGGCAGGCTGTTGACCAGCGCAAGGAAGCCCGCCACGTCTTCACGGATCAGGGTCTTGGAATCGCTCATTGGGGAATCCTCTCGTCGCTGTGGTTTAATCGGCAGGTTAAATTGCCAAATGCCACTTGACTAGCCGCCTTCGCAGTCCTCTTGTCGAATTTCCGGCATGACAGTTTTTCTTGATTGCACGGCAGACAGGGAGGGGACTAGGGCGCTTCGCAAGATGGCGCTCGTCCGCCTGACAAGGAAGAAGCATGGCAACGCAATTCGCCGATCCCGAAGCACCCACCAAGAACAGCCCCGAAGCCGTTGTCGTTCGATTTGCGGGCGATTCTGGCGATGGGATGCAGCTAACGGGGGGGCAATTCACCCTGTCGAGCGCGCTGGCGGGCAATGACTTCGCCACTTTCCCCGATTTCCCGGCCGAAATTCGCGCGCCGCAGGGGACGCTGTTTGGCGTCTCGGCGTTCCAGATCAACTTCGGCTCGACCTCGATCGATACCGCCGGCGATGCCCCGGACGTGCTGGTGGCGATGAACCCGGCGGCGCTGAAGACCAATGTCGGCGCGCTCAAGCCCGGCGGGCTGATCATCGCCGATACCGGTGAGTTCACCAAGCGCAACCTCGACAAGGCGAAGTATGAGGTCAGCCCGATCGAGGACGGCAGCCTGTCCAAGTGGCAGGTGCTGGCCTTTGATATCAGCGCGTTGACGGTTGAGGCGGTCAAGCCATTCGGGCTTGGCAACAAGGACGCGCTGCGCTGCAAAAACATGTGGACGCTGGGTCTGGCGCTGTGGATGTTCGACCGTGATCGCGCGCCTTTGATCGAATGGCTCAACAACAAGTTCAAAAAGAACCCTACACTGGCCGAGGCCAACATTGCCGCGCTTAACGCGGGGCATGCCTATGGCGAAACCGCCGAACTGGGCGGGCAATTGCACAAACAGCACATTGGCGCGGTGGAAAGCGAGCCGGGGCTGTACCGGACGATCACCGGGGCTGAGGCGGTCGCGCTGGGCCTCGTCGCGGGGGCCAATCTGGCGCACTTGCCGATGTTCTTTGGCGGCTATCCGATTACGCCCGCTAGCTCGATCCTGCACTATCTGGTCGGTCTAAAAGAATTTGGCGTCACCACATTCCAGGCTGAGGATGAAATCGCCGCCATCGCCGCTGCGATTGGCGCCAGCTATGCCGGGCACTTGGGGGTTACCTCCTCGTCCGGTCCGGGCATCGCCTTGAAGGGTGAGGCGATGGGCCTTGCGGTGATGACCGAACTGCCGCTGGTGATCATCAATTCGCAGCGCGGCGGGCCATCGACCGGCCTGCCGACCAAAACCGAGCAGTCAGACCTCTATCAGGCGGTTTATGGCCGCAACGGCGATACCCCGATCCCGGTGATCGCCGCGCGCAGCCCAGGCGATGCGTTTGACTGCGCGATTGAGGCTTGCCGGATCGCCACGCAATATATGACCCCGGTGATCCTGCTCAGCGATGGCTATATCGCGAATGCGGCGGAGCCTTGGCTGGTCCCCGATCCGGCCGACTATGCCGAATTTCCGGCCACGTTCCTGGCGGACCGGAATGGTCCCGATGGAACCCTGTTGCCCTATGCTCGCGATGCCAAGGGCGCCCGCCCGTGGATCAAGCCCGGCACCCCGGGGCTGATGCACCGGATCGGCGGGATTGAAAAAAACCCCGGGACCGGCAATATCGACTATTCTCCCGAAGCCCACCACGCGATGACCGACGCGCGCCACGCCAAAGTGAACGGCATCGCCAACAGCATTCCCCCGCAGGAAGTGACGCTGGGCGAAAGCAAGGGCAAACTCGCCGTGGTCGGCTGGGGCAGCACCTATGGCCCGATCCTCCAAGCCGTCCGCAAGGCCCGCGCCAAGGGCCTCGACGTGCACCACATTCACATCCGTCACATCTGGCCGATGCCAGAGAATTTGGGCGATCTTCTGCGCAGTTACGAGCATATCCTCGTGCCCGAAATGAACATGGGCCAGCTCAAGACCGTGCTGCGCGATCAGTTCCTGGTCGACGCCAAGCCGCTGAACAAAGTGAGCGGGCAACCGTTCACCATTGCCGAGATTGAAGCGGCGATCGAAGGAGCGCTGGCATGAACGACATGACCCCCATCCGTCACGAAACCACTCTCAAGGACTGGGAAACCGATCAGGAGGTCCGCTGGTGCCCCGGTTGCGGGGACTATGCGATCCTGAAGGCGGTGCAGCGGACCTTGCCGGAAATTGGCGCGGACCCGGCCAAGACGGTTTTTGTTTCGGGCATTGGCTGTTCCAGCCGGTTTCCGTATTACGTTGAAAGCTATGGCTTCCACACCATCCACGGCCGCGCGCCGGCGGTGGCGACGGGGATCAAGCTGGCCAATCCGGAACTCGATATCTGGCTGGTGACCGGCGATGGCGACGGGATGAGCATCGGCGGCAACCACACGATGCATCTGCTGCGCCGCAACCTCAATTGCCAGGTGCTGCTGTTCAACAACGAGATTTATGGCCTGACCAAAGGCCAGTACTCGCCCACTAGCCGGCAGGGCACCACCAGCCCGACCACGCCGCTGGGCTCGGTTGACCGGCCCGCCAGCCCGTGTGCTTTTGCGCTGGGCGCAGGCGCGCGGTTCATCGCCCGCGGGTTCGACGTATCGAAGGAACTGGGCGGAGTGCTCAAGGCCGCCTACGCCCACCGCGGCGCGGCGTTTGTCGAGATTTTCCAGAACTGCATCGTCTACAACAAGGACGTGTTCAACGATTTCGCCATGCCCAAGGGCGCCGAGGAACGGCAATTGTGGCTGCAGATCGGTGAGCCGATGCTGTTTGCCAAGGGTACCCAGGGGATCGCGCTTGATGTTGAAGCCCTGACGCTCAAGGTGGTCGATGTCGTCGATGGCGATTGGCAGGCGGCGGGCGTGATCGTCCACGACGTCACCAACCGCTCGATCGCGCACATGCTGGTCGAAATGCCGTTCGGGCCGTTCCCGATGGCGCTCGGCGTGATCTATGACGATCCCCGCCCGACCTACGAAGACGCCGTGCTGGGCCAAGATGCCAAGATGCGCGAAGGCAAAAGCACTGACCTCAAGCGCCTGCTGGCCAAGGGTCAGACCTGGACGGTCGATCCGAACGAGGGACATCCGGCCTAAGCGTCTCCACCTATGGATAACCTGACCCATTCGCTGATTGGCGCTGCGCTGGGGCAGGCGGGGTTGAAGCGCAAAACTGGGTTGGCGATGCCGGCGCTGATTGTTGCCGCCAACCTGCCCGATATCGATGCGGCGTGTTTTTTCTGGCTCGATGGCACCGAGCACCTCGGCTTTCGGCGCGGGATCACGCATGGGCCGATTGCCATGGTGGCGTTGCCGCTGCTGCTGGCGGGCGCCTTGTGGGGTTTTGACCGCTGGCAGGCCGGGCGAGGCAAGCGGCCAGAGGGGCGGCTGCCGGTCAGCTTCAAATGGCTCTTCCTGCTCAGCCTGATTGGCTGCCTCAGCCATCCGCTGTTTGACTGGTTCAACAACTATGGCGTGCGGCTGCTTGAGCCGTTTTCGAGCACCTGGTTTTATGGCGATGTGCTGTTCATCATCGATGTGTGGATACTGATCGCGCTGGGGATCGGCGTTTGGCGTTCGCTCAGGTCAGAACGGGCAACCAAGCCGAACTGGACAGCCCCGGCCCAAATCGCGCTCGTGGCGATGACCGCCTATATCGGCGTCAACATGGCGATCAGCCGGACCGCAGCCGCAGCGGTGCAGGCGATTGAGCCGCAGGCGCAGTCAACTGTGGCCAATCCGCTGCCGATTGTGTTCTGGCGGCGCGATGTACTGTGGCGGTCACGCGATGGCTTCTACGGCACAGTGCCGTGCACATTGGCCAACTGCCAGCCCTATCCCCGCACGATCCGCAAAACAGGCATGGCCGATCCCCGCATCTCCGCTTGGGCCAAAGGCGATCCCCAGGCCGAAGCCTTCCTGTTCTGGAGCCGGATGCCGGTGACGCAGGTGGGACCAAAGGGCATATTGCTAACCGACCAGCGGTTCATGGATAACCCGGCGCGAGCCACCTTTACGGTAGAGTTGAAACCCCGCTGATGAGCAATCCTACTATCGTCTGGCTGCGCCGCGATCTGCGGCTGGCGGATCAGGCTGCCTTGGTGGCGGCCTGTGCGGCCGGGCCAGTGGTGCCGGTCTATGTGCTGGATGACGAGACCCCGGCGCACCGCGCAATGGGCGGGGCGAGCCGGTGGTGGCTGCATCATTCGTTGGCCGCTCTGGATAACGCGCTGCGGGCCAAGGGCTCGCGGCTGATCCTGCGCCGCGGACGCAGCGAAGATGTGCTGGCGGCACTGGCGGCGGAATGCGGCGCGCGCGAAGTCCACGGCCTGCACCACTACGAACCATGGTGGCGCAATGCCGAACGGGCGGTGGCCAAGCTGCTGACGCTGCACCTGCATCACGGCAACTACCTCGCTCCGCCGGGAACCGTGCTGAGCGGTGCGGGCACGCCGTACAAGATCTACACCCCGTTCTGGCGGACGCTGAACGAGCGGATGCCGCCGCCGCAGCCGCTTCCAGAACCAGCGGTGATCGCGGCGCCGGAACAATGGCCTGAGAGCGATCCACTGGATAGCTGGGGCCTGCTCCCGACCAAGCCCGATTGGGCAGGGGGGTTTGCCGAATGGCAGCCGGGCGAAGCAGGCGCACTGGAGCGGCTGGAGGACTTTGCCGCCCGCGCCGCGCGCTATCAGGACCGGCGCAATTTCCCCTCGGTCGAGGGCACTTCGCGGTTATCCCCGCACCTTGCCTTTGGCGAGATTTCGCCCGCGACGATCTGGCACCGCACTGCGCAGCTAGGCGGATCGACCCGAACTTTTCTGGGCGAACTGGGCTGGCGTGACTATGCCCAGAACGTGATCTTGCAGCAGCCCGATTACGGCGCGCGCAATGCCAAGCCGGAATTTGACGGGCTGGTCTGGCGCAGCGGGCCAGAGGCCGAGGTTGACCTTGTCGCCTGGCAGCAGGGCCGCACCGGCTATCCGATCGTCGATGCCGGGATGCGCCAGTTGTGGCACACCGGCTGGATGCATAACCGGGTCCGGATGATCGTCGCTTCGTTTCTGATCAAGCACCTGTTGATCGACTGGCGGCGCGGTGAGGCGTGGTTCTGGGACACGCTGCTCGATGCCGATTACGGCCAGAACGCGGTCAACTGGCAGTGGAGCGCGGGCACCGGGGTGGACGCCAATATGTTCGTACGGATCATGGCGCCGCTGACCCAGTCACCCAAATTCAATGCAGCGGACTACATTCGCCAATGGGTGCCCGAGCTGGCGCATTTACCGGAGGCGGCACTGCACGATCCGCCGCTGCCGGTGCGCGGCTATCCAGCCAAGCTGATTGGTCATGCTGAGGGCCGGGCGCGGGCACTGGCCGCTTGGGCACAGCTGAAGGCCTAAGCCTCGGCCCGTTCCGTCTCACCGCCCATCAGCTTGTTGACCAGCAGCGCCACCGCGATGCAGGCCACCAAGGTTACCACCATCGCGTCGATATAGTGGAACCAGCTTGGCAGGAACGTCGGCGGATAGGTCAGGATCAGGCCGTAAAACACCACGCCGAACCCAATCGCGAAGCTTGCGGCAGAGGCTCTGACCCCCTTGAACAGCAAGCCGACGATGAACGCCGATAGGATCGGCATTGATGCGAGACCGTTAAGTTGCTGGAGGAGGTTGATGATGCTTTCCGCATTCGCGAACACGGGCACGATTGCAATCCCGACCACCATGATTACTGCCG
>VFKS01000160.1 GCA_009885425.1 Novosphingobium sp. | reverse complement strand
ATGTCGCCAATCTGGCGGATTTCGGCGCAGTGGATGTGCCCGCAGACCACCCCATCGACCTTGCGATCGCGGGCCGCATGGGCAACGGCCTCTTCAAATTCGCCGACATAGGCGACGGCGTTCTTGACCCGCTTCTTGAGATAGGAAGAGAGCGACCAATAGGGCAGCTTGAACCGCCGCCGGAGCCGGTTGAGGACGATATTGGCCTGCAGCAACAAGGTGTAGGCCTGGTCCCCCAGGAAGGCGAGCCACTTGTGATAGAGCACGATCACATCAAAGGCATCGCCGTGGGTGATCAGCAGGCGGCGACCATCGGCGGTGTGATGAATGGCATCGAGTGCAATCTCGACCCCACCGAAATTCATGCCCGCATAGGGGCGCAGCATCTCGTCATGATTGCCGGCGATCAGCACCACCCGGGTGCCGCGATGCGCCATCTTGAGCACTCGGCGGACCACTTCGTTGTGGGCTTCGGGCCAGTACCAGCCTTTACGCAGCCGCCAGCCATCAACGATATCGCCGACCAGATAGAGCGTTTCACATTCGTGCGCGCGTAGGAAATCGAGCAGCAATTCGGCATTGCAACCGCGCGTGCCAAGGTGGATGTCGGAAATCCAGATTGTGCGCAGCTTGCGCTTGGGTCTGAACCCGCGCGGCTCTGGCAGATCAAGCCATTCGGGTAGGTTCAAAACGGTGGGGCGGTTCGCCATGGGCGCTGTCCTCTGGTTGCCGTGATGACACCGCCATGACGCACACGGGTTGCAGTAGCATGGCGGTTTGGTGGCGGTTTGAAGACAGTGCTGGCGCGGGATTGTGCGAGAGAGGGTGACTCGGCCCGCAGGCTCCGCTAGAACAGGCGGCGAACATGTTGACCCGTCTTGCCATCCGCAATGTCGTGCTGATCGAAGCACTCGATCTCGATTTTTCGGGTGGGCTGGGCGTGCTGACGGGGGAGACCGGCGCGGGCAAGTCGATCCTGCTCGATGCGCTGGGGCTGGCGCTGGGCACGCGGGCGGATAGCGGGCTGGTCCGCAGCGGGGCCGATCAGGCCAGCGTTACGGCCAGCTTTGAGTTCGACAAGCTGCCGATGCCGATCCGGGCGATCCTGTCTGAAGCCGAAGTTGATGTAGAGCCGGGCGAGCCGCTGCTGATCAAGCGCCGGGTCAAGGCCGATGGCGGATCGAAGGCCTTCGTCAACGATCAACCGGTCGGGGCCGCGCTGCTGCGCGAGCTTTCGGGGCATCTGGTCGAACTCCACGGCCAGCACGATGATCGCGGGCTGGTCAATCCGCGCGGGCACCGGCT
>VFKS01000028.1 GCA_009885425.1 Novosphingobium sp. | reverse complement strand
TTGATCGTTCCCGCCACCCCGGCCCGCGCCAGACCATCGAGCACTGCGCGGCCGATTGCAGCAACCCGCAGCGGCTCATACCCATAGGCCCGGTCGCCAATTACATCGTTCGCGCCGGCCTGCCGGACATCGAGCACGGGGGCGTGGGTGCAGGTGATCCCGACTTCGGCGAGGTCCATCCCGAGCGCCTCGGCATTGGCGCGCGCTGCCTCGATCGCGCTGGCCGGGGCAAGGTCATAGAGCCGGTCAAACGCCGCACCCGCCGGATAGGCCGGCCAGACCGGCGGTTTCATCCGCTGAACCCGCCCGCCTTCCTGATCGATCGTGATCAGCAGCTTTTCGCGGCCGTGAATCGCGCGCAACTGATCGGTCAGCGCGCGCAGCTGGTCGCGGCTTTCAACATTGCGGCCAAAGATGATGTAGCCCGCCGGGTCTGCTTCCCGAAAGAAGGCGCATTCATCAGCGCTGAGGACCAGACCAGACAGGCCAAAGATTGCAGGTGTCATAACGCGCTGAAAGTCGCACTGCGGCGGCGCTTGTGCAAGCGCTGCCGGTGCAATCCGTGTGGATTATCCGCTTACTTGACCATGCAGGACAGGCCCGCACCCTTGAGCTTGCTGCACAGCGCGCTGGCGGCGGCGGCATCGGGGGCAACGGCCTGCAGCCGATAGATCGTGCCGTTATCGGCATTACCGGCCACAACCCGGTGCGAAACGCCCGAAAGCACGCCCTTTGACTGGCCGACCAGCTTTGACCAATCGGCTTCAGCCGCAGCCTTGGAGGAATAGGCCCCAACCTGCACGCCTACCCCGCTGGCCGGCGACGCGCCCGGCCCGACATTGACGCCGGGCTTGGCCGCTGCATCGACATTGCTAGCTGAGGGTGCCGGCGCCGGAGCAGCGCCTTTGTCGGCGCCACCCAGCTGCGCCGGGCGGTTTTGCCCTTCGGACACGGCAAAGCTCGAGTCTCCGGTGCCATCAAACTGCTTGCCGCCCGGATCCTTGGGCGCTTCCTTGTAAGGCTGGGCATCGGCCTGAACCAGGCTGCCATCGGCGGTCAACGCCGGATCGGGGCTGCGGTTGGTAGCCCACCAGATCGCGCCGACCAGCACGGCCAGCGCGACCAAGCCCATCACCACCAGCTTCACCATCCCGCTGGAATCGCTGGCTTCGTAATCGTAATCGTCCTCATCGGCGCTTTCGAGCCAGGGCAGGCGCTCATCCTCGTCATTGAGGGCCAGCTGTTCGGTTTCCAACGGATCGCCGTCATTGCCGATCCACTCATCGCCTTCGCGTGTGCCCTCGATGCCCATAGCTACATTTCCTCGACCGCCTCAACACCCAGAATGGCGAGGCCGTTATGGATAAGTTGCCCGATTTGCGTGGCAAGATAAAGCCTAGCTGCGCTGAGTTTACCATTTTGTGCCACGATGAAGCGCTTTTCGGGCTTGTCGTTGCCGAGGTTCCAGTAAGCATGAAGCGCACCGGCCAGCTCATAGAGGTAGAACGCCACCCGGTGCGGTTCGCGCGCGGCGGCGGCGGCTTCGACCAGCCGGGGGAACTGCGCGGCCAGCTTGACCAGCTCCAGCTCTTCCTCACCCAGCAGTTC
>VFKS01000518.1 GCA_009885425.1 Novosphingobium sp. | reverse complement strand
CGCTGCCAATGGGCCGTCCGGTCTGCTGACCGGAGGCTGCGCGGCCGCGCTTTTCTTCCATCGAGTTGTGGATTTCGGCAAGCGGTGCTTGCCCGAGCCCCCCAACTCGGCTTAAGGCTCGACTCCCATGGCGCGGTTCATTTTTATCACCGGCGGCGTGGTCTCCTCGCTCGGCAAAGGTCTGATGGCGGCAAGCCTTGCGGCTTTGCTCCAGGCGCGAGGCTTCAAGGTCCGGATTCGCAAGTTCGACCCCTATCTCAACGTCGATCCGGGGACGATGAGCCCCTATCAGCATGGTGAAGTCTATGTGACCGACGACGGGGCCGAAACCGACCTCGATCTGGGGCATTACGAACGCTTTACCGGCGTTTCTGCGCGGCAGGCGGATAACATCACCTCGGGCCGGATCTACCGCGATATCATCGCCAAGGAACGCCGCGGCGACTATCTGGGCGCGACCGTCCAGGTGATCCCGCACGTTACCGACGCGATCAAGGAATTCGCCAAGGCCGAAACCGAAGACCTCGATTTCGTGCTGTGCGAGATTGGCGGCACGGTCGGCGATATCGAAGGCCTGCCGTTTATCGAGGCGCTGCGCCAGCTGCGCAACGAGCTTGGGCGCGAGCAGACCTGCTCGGTTCACGTTACGCTGGTGCCCTATGTCAAGGCGGCGGGCGAGCTCAAGACCAAGCCGACGCAGCATTCAGTCCGCGAACTGACCAGCCTGGGGATTCAGCCCGACGTGCTGCTGTGTCGCTGCGAGCATCCTCTGCCTGAAGTTGAGCAGGCAAAAATCGCGCTGTTCTGCAACGTTCGCAAGGAAGCCGTAATTCCGGCGCTTGATGCCTCGAGCATCTATGCGGTGCCCGAGCAATATCATGCCGAAGGGCTCGACGATGCGGTGCTGCACCATTTCGGCTTGACCGCGCCGCTACCGGACATGAGCGGCTGGGCTGATATCGTTGATCGCTATCAGCACCCCGAAGGCGAAGTCACGATTGGCGTTGTCGGCAAATATGTCGGCCTGCCAGATGCTTACAAGAGCCTCAACGAGGCACTGGTTCATGGCGGCATGGCCAACCGGGTCAAGGTCAACATCCGCTGGATCGACGCTGAACTGTTCGAAGCGGGCGACGACGAGATTGTTTCAAGGCTTGAGCCGCTCGACGGGATATTGGTCCCCGGCGGCTTTGGAGTGCGCGGGACCGAGGGCAAGATCGCCTCGGTCCGGTTCGCACGCGAACGCAAGGTGCCGTTCTTCGGGATTTGCCTGGGAATGCAGATGGCCTGCATCGAAGGCGCCCGCAATACTGCCGGGATTACTGCTGCCGCCTCAACTGAGTTCGGCGAAACGACCGAACCGGTGGTCGGGATCATCACCGAATGGATGAGCCCCGAAGGTTTGCAGCAGCGCGGCGCCGATACCGATCTGGGCGGCACCATGCGGCTCGGCGCCTATGAAGCCAAGTTGAGCGCGAACAGCCACGTTGCGGCGATCTACGGCGGGGCAACTACGATCAGTGAACGCCACCGGCACCGCTATGAAGTTAACGGCGCCTATCGCGAAGCTCTGGAACGTGGCGGGCTGGTGTTCTCCGGAATGTCTCCGGATGGCCTGCTGCCTGAAATCGTCGAACGGCCGGATCATCCGTGGTTTATTGGGGTGCAATTTCATCCTGAATTAAAGAGCCGCCCGTTTAATCCGCATCCTTTGTTTGCGGGTTTTATTGCCGCTGCCTTGCAGCAGGCGCGATTGGTTTAATGGCTTACCGCATTAGGACAGCAGCGTAAAACGTTCCGAGATATTCCTTGCAAGCCGGGCTTTTCGCCGCGTAGCGGGAGCGGATTGAAGGCGGATCACGGGGCTTAAAAAGGGGGGGTCGGGTGCTAGGATGTTCTCAACCACGTTCGTTGGTCTTTTTAGATCTCCAACAGTGTACATAAGCACACTCACTTTTTTGACTCAGTTTACGGGCTTGCCGCGAACCGATCATCTTCTGCGACCCGGATGATCATGACGTGACAAGGCGGTGCGTAAGCGCCGTGGGGGTGGGGCCTGCCGGCCTCACCCCCGAATTGTTTCCGGGCAAGTAGTGCGATCAGGCCGCAGCGCTGTCGTCCGCGGAATCCTTGACGCCAGCCACCACGCTAAGGCTCTTTTGCGTGCCCACCGGGATCTTCTTGGGCTTCATCGCATCGGGCACTTCGCGGACCAGATCGATTGCCAGAATCCCGTCTTCGAGGTTGGCGTCATCAACCCGGACATAGTCGGCCAGTTCAAAGCGGCGTTCAAACCCGCGCTGGGCGATCCCGACGTGCAGGAACTGACCGGCCGAAAGTTCGTCGCCCTTCTTGCCTTGCACCACCAGCAGGTTCTGCTGGGCGGTGATCTCGATATCGGCGGGCTTGAACCCGGCAATGGCCAGCGTGATGCGATAGGCATCTTCGCCGCGTCGTTCGATATTGAACGGCGGGTAATTGTCTCCGCTGTTCATCCGCGACTGGTTTTCGAGCAGATCGAACAGCCGGTCGAACCCAACCATGGTGCGGCGATAGGGGGTGAAATCAAAACGGTTCATAGCATAATCCTCTGTTGAGCAATCATGGAGCCGGGACCCGTCAGCGGCATCCCGGTGAAGCCCTGACCCCTTGCGGGCCATGACTTCGTTTCCGATGTATGATAGTACGGCGGCGTTTCAAGAGGAGATCCAAGCGTGAGTGCAGCCAAGGTCGAAATCTATACCAAGTGGGGCTGTCCCTTTTGCGTGCGGGCCAAGGCGCTGCTTGATGGCAAGGGCGTAGCTTATACCGAGTACGACATTACACTGGGCGGCCCCAAAAAGGCCGAAATGCTGGCGCGCGCGCCGGGTGCCAGCACTGTGCCGCAGATCTTCATTGATGGCGCCGCGTTTGGCGGCAGCGACGATGTCCATGCGCTGGACCGGGCCGGCAAGCTCGACCCGTTGCTGGGGCTCTGACCGGCGGATGAGCCGCATCGCCGTCTTGCAGATGACCTCGGGGATCGATCCTCTGGCCAACGCTCAGACAATTGTCGGTGCCCTTGGCGCGGCGGCGATGGGCGGGGCGGAAATGCTGTTCACGCCTGAAATGTCCGGCCTGATTGACCGCGATCGGGCGCGGGCGACGCCCAACATTGTGCCCGAGGATCAAAGCCCGGTGCTGCAGGCGGTCCAAGAGGCAGCCGCGGGAGCTGGAATCTGGGTCGCCATCGGGTCGCTCCCGGTGCTGCGCGATGATGGCCGTTGGGCCAACCGCAGCTTCGTGATCGACAGCAACGGTGTGATCGCGGCGCGCTACGACAAGATCCACATGTTCGATGTCGATCTGGCCAGTGGTGAAAGCTGGCGTGAAAGCGCGGCCTATGCGCCGGGTGAAGCGGTGGTGACGGTTGAAACGCCGCTGGGGCGACTCGGTCTTGCAGTTTGTTATGACCTGCGCTTTCCGGCGCTGTTTGAGGCGCTGGGGCAGGCCAACTGCGATCTGATCGCGATCCCTGCGGCCTTTACCCGCCCGACCGGAGCCGCACATTGGCACATCATGCAACGCGCCCGGGCGATCGAGGCCAGCGCCTTCGTAATCGCTGCTGCGCAAGTTGGCGTCCATCAGGATGGCCGCGAAACCTATGGCCACAGTCTGGTGATCGATCCGTGGGGCGATGTGCTGCTCGATATGGGTGGGGAGCAGTCCGGCATGAGCTTTGCCGAGCTCGATCCAGCCCGGATTGCAGAGGTTCGGGCACAACTGCCCAGCCTGGCCAACAAACGGCCGATTGCAGGATGATCGTGTTCGATCTTTCCTGCGCTGGTGGTCACCAGTTCGAAGGCTGGTTCGCTTCGTCGGGCGATTTTGAGGGTCAGCAATCGCGCGGCCTGGTTGTCTGTCCGCAGTGCGGATCTGCGCAGGTGGTAAAAGCCCCGATGGCCCCGGCGGTGCCGCGCAAGGGCAACCAGCTGGAACCGGCCAAGTCCAGCCAGGTGGTCGCCGGAGGCGCTATCCCGCCCGAGGCGCAAGCGGTGTTTGCCAAGCTAGCCGAGCTGCAGGCCGAAACGCTCAAGGGCTCACGCTTTGTCGGCAGCAGCTTTGCCGAACAATCACGCGCGATCCACTATGGCGAGCAGCCAGCAGAGGTGATCCACGGTCAGGCCACGCTGGAGGAAGCCCGGGACTTGTTGGAAGAGGGCGTAGCGGTGCTGCCGCTGCCGTTCCCCGTCTCGCCGCCGGAAGATCTCAACTGATTGCCAGCGCCCGGTGCTGCCCCTATTGGGATCGCGTGCGCCCGTAGCTCAGCCGGATAGAGCATCAGATTCCTAATCTGGAGGCCATGGGTTCGAATCCCGTCGGGCGCACCACTTGTCCTATTCCGCAGCAGTCCATCCAGCTTTGCGCGCGGCTTGCTCCTGGTCACGATCAAACGCGGGGCCCGCCGCCATTTCCTGTGCGGCCGCGAGCAATTCTGCATCGCCGCTTGAGGCCTGCTGATAATCACCACTCTGTGACTTGCCCGAAGCCCCTGTTTGCAGGATTCTCCAGCCAGTTTTGTCGCGACAGGCGATCCCGCCGCTGGTCTTGCCCGACCAGGCCCGACAAGCCTGCCCAGACGAATCGCGAAAGCTCAACAAAACCTTGGTTCCGCCAGCCGCAACTTCGCCCGATAGTGCGGTGTCGAGCGAAGCCGCGATCTGGGTGTCGGCATAAATCTGGTTGGCTTGCTCGCCGCCTCGCCCAACGAGCAGCGCGATTACCACCGAGGCGGCGATCGCTGGACCGGCGAAATATCGCGCCGCGGGCTGATCGAACCAACGCTTCCGCGCCGCCCGTACGGCGCCGAAATCGATCACCTTTGCCGCATCGTCGATCGGCTGGGTCAGCAGCTTGGGCACCGGCTCAGCCAGGATTGGATCGTAATGCGCGGAAAGCATCGATGACAGTGCTTCAAGCTCAGCCAGCTGGCGGGCCAACTCCGGATCGTGGGCGATCTCGCGGCGGATGCGGGCAGCTTCAAGCTCGCCCAATTCACCATCGGCAAGCGCCGCAAGCTGTTCTGGCGTGACAGTCATGTCGCTTCTCCCAAACGGAGCATCAGCGCCTCACGACCACGCAGCAGCCGCGAGGTCAGTGTGCCGATCGGGCAGCCGATAATCTCGGCCGCTTCGGCATATTTGTAGCCTTCGACCAGAACCAGCAGCACGGCTTCGCGCTGCTCATCGGGCAGATGCTGCATCGCCCGGTCAACCAGCGAGAGTTCGACCGCGGCTTCCTGGCCGCCCGATGCGCCCACCGACAATCCTTCGTCTTCGTGAGCGAAAGTCTTGTCGCGGCGATTTCGGCTGCGAGCTTCGTCGATCCAAAGATTGCGCATGATCCGGTACATCCAACTGTCCAGGCGCGTTCCTTCCTGCCATTGCTGGCGCGAAACGAGCGCGCGTTCTACTGTGGCTTGGCACAGGTCGTCTGCATCAGCCGGATTGCGCGCCAGCCCCGACGCAAAGCGACGAAGGCGCGGCAGCAGCGCAGTGAGCCCGGAATGGAATGCATCGTCCTGCATCAAAACCTTGTCTATGGATGAAACGACCGGTCTTGCACGTTTCATCCATGATTAAGCAAAAATTTGCAAAGGACTATCCATGGCCCGCCGTTTCTCGACATTGCTGACCGGGTTGGCGCTGATCGCAGCGATGCCGCTGGCGGCGCAGATCGTATTGCCTGGCGGCGGCTTGCCGAGCCTGCCGAGCACAGATGGCTTGCTCAATGGGCCGCTAGGCACGGCCGGTCAGTTGCTCGACGGCACGACTTCCCAGGTGACTGCGGCCATGCGGCAGGCCCGGCTTGACCGGATCGACGGCCTGCTGCGGAGCAATCGCGCGGTGCTTGAACGCGATGCCGTGGGGGAACCCGCACGGCGAGGGGTGCTGTTGCTGATCGACCCGGACCAGGCCAGTCTCGATCGGGCCGTGGCGCTTGGCTTTACCACTGGCCGGCAGAGCGAGATTGAAGGGCTGGGGATCGCGGTGGTCGAACTCGTTTTGCCAGCCGGGACCAGCCTTGCCAAGGGCGAGCAGCAACTGCGCCGCGCGCTGCCTTCCGTAACAATTGCCAGCGACCAGATCCATTTTCAGAGCGGAGCGCGCTCCGAAAGACCGGCCGGGTTCGCGCACCCTGCGCTGGCTCCGGTCAATGTCCCGATCGGCATCATCGACGGCGCGCCCGCACAACCGGTCCTTGCTCTGCGTGGATTCGCAAAGGGCGCACCAGCGCCAAGCAATCATGGAAGCGCGGTGGCATCGCTGGCGAGCTGGGCTGGCGCGCGGCAGCTAATGGTAGCCGATGTTTATGGGGTCGATCCCGCCGGAGGATCGTCGCTGGCGATCGGTCAGGCCATCGGCTGGCTGGTTTCGAGCGGTGCGCGGGTGATTTCGATCAGCCTCGTCGGCCCGCGCAATGCCTTGGTCGAGCGCGCGATCCGCGCGGCGCAGGCGCGCGGTGTTGTGCTGGTTGCGGCGGTCGGCAACGACGGTGCTGCAGCTCCGCCGAGTTACCCGGCCTCTTACAATGGCGTGCTCGCTATCACAGGGGTTGATCGCCGCAATCGGGTGCTGATCGAGGCTGGGCGTGCCAGTCATGTCGATTATGCCGCGCCTGGGGGCGATGTTCAGGCGCTTGACCGCAACGGACGCAAGGTTGCGGTTCGCGGCACTTCATTCGCAGCGCCGCTGGTCGCTGTGCGGGCCGCTGCCGCCTTCGAACGCGGGTTGAAGCCCGGATCGATCCGCAGTGCACTCGATAGCGAGGCTATACCTTTATCCAAACGCCGTCCCGACCCCCGTAGCGGCCGGGGATTGATCTGCTCGGTCTGCCGTTGAAAATTTTTTTGCGGTTGCTGAAGTAAAATCTGGACGCGGTCCGTTGTCTCAATGTGCGACCGACGCAGTTCGGTCGCAGAACAACAAAAGGACCGGAACTATGAGAACTTTCACTTTCCTCTCCGCCGCGGCACTGATCGCGATTGCCAATCCTGCGCATGCCCAGTTGGGCGGCGGCCTTGGTGGCGTACTTGGCGGCGGCGGCTCTGGCTCGGTGAGCGGCCCGCTTGGCTCGTTCCCGCGGGTCGATAACTCGACCATCGGCTCGGTTAGCGGCTCAGGCGACGCAACTGCAACCAAGAAGGTCGATCGTCGTTCGGGTAAGGTCGAAGCCGATGGCGCGGCCAATGGCCGGGGCAACGGTTCGGTCACCCAGTCGGCGACGGGTCCGCTCGGTGCGGTAACCGGCAGCGGGCAGGGCTCGGCCAATGCTTCGGGCTCAGGCGGTGCCGATGCACAGCTGCTTGGCACCGATGCTGTGCGCCCTGCGGTAGGCGATCTGCGTAATAAGGCAGGTCAGACCGTCGGGACTACCCGTGACCGGGCTGGAAACATTGTGCAATCGACGCGCGGCACCGCCGAATCAACAGTCAACAGTGCCGGCAGCGCCAGCGGCTCGGCCGCAGGCAGTGCCAATGGCGCAGCTTCGGGCGGCAACAACATGCTCGCCCTGGCTGGAAGCGCCGCCGGTGACGCCGCTGGTACCTTCGAGGTCAAGCCAGGGATGAAGTTGCTCGATGCCAAC
This sequence comes from Novosphingobium sp., assembly GCA_009885425.1. GTDB lineage: Bacteria > Pseudomonadota > Alphaproteobacteria > Sphingomonadales > Sphingomonadaceae > Novosphingobium. Next base: position 4,512 of record VFKS01000518.1, on the reverse strand, counting down.
GGCGAAAAGATCGGCAAGGTCCGTGAAGTCATTGCAGACGGGCGCGGCCGGGTCGAGGCGCTGGTGGTCAAAGTTGATGGTGAAACCGCAACGCTGCCGGCAAGCTCGTTTTCGACCAGTGGTTCAGCACTGATTACCGGCATGACCGAAGGTCAGATCAAGACGGCAGCAGCCGAACAGCAGGCCGAAAAGCAAGCGGCCGGAAATTCCAACGCTGCTGCGAAGAGCAAGGGTTCGGCCAAGGCCCGCGACCGGGCCAACGACACAAACTGATCGAATAGCGAGGGGCCTATCTCCCGCCCCCCCCTCCCTAGGCCCCTCGTGACGCCCGGATGAGCAATCATCCGGGCGTCCTTTTGCGACGACTTGAGAGGCTCGGCTAAACTTAACACTTGAATAGCTGAATCAACTATGATTCTACAGGCAGTATGGCCAGACGGACTAAACCAAAACTCGCGAAAGAAGGGCTGACACAGGCTTTCGCACTGAGCTGTCTGCTGGTCATGGGGGCATGGGTGCTGTTTGGCCCCAGCGGGCTGCTTGCGTGGAGCGAAAACAATCGCTTACTGACCGAACGGCACAAGGAACTTACCTTGCTGACTGAGGAGCGGAACGCGCTCAAGAACCGGGTCAGCCTGCTCGATCCGCGCCAGGTCGATCCCGACATGGCCGGGCAGCTGCTGCGCGCGAATCTCAATGTGGTGCACCCGGATGAAGTTGTGCTGACCATTCCGTAGGCCGCGGCGCGCAATTTGCGCCAAATTCGTTCCATCAAATTCGTATGCGCTAGTTTGCCTCGCGCCCAGTTCGCCCTATAGGCGAAAGCGTAGTTCCATACCCCAGGGGATACGAATTTGGCCAAGTCCGCACCGAGCCGTAAAGCGACTGACAAGACTGCCGTTGGCGAAGAAACTTTCGCCCTGCGCAGTTTGCAGGACGCGCACGATGCCAATCCGCGCTTTGCCGCCAGCGACGAACAGCTGCTCCACTTCTACGAACAGATGCTGCTGATCCGGCGGTTTGAGGAAAAGGCCGGGCAGCTTTACGGGCTGGGTCTGATCGGCGGGTTCTGCCACCTCTACATCGGTCAGGAAGCGGTTGCTGTGGGGCTGCAGTCGGCGCTGAAGGCCGGGCATGACAGCGTGATCACCGGATACCGCGATCACGGCCATATGCTGGCTTACGGGATCGATCCCAAGGTAATCATGGCCGAACTGACCGGGCGCGCCGCCGGGATTTCGCGCGGCAAGGGTGGGTCGATGCATATGTTTTCGACCGAGCACAAATTCTACGGCGGCCATGGCATCGTCGGCGCGCAGGTGCCGCTGGGGGCAGGGCTGGCGTTTGGCCACAAGTACCGCGAAGACGGCGGGCTGTGCATGGCCTATTTCGGCGACGGCGCGGCCAACCAGGGCCAGGTCTATGAAGCGTTCAATATGGCGGCTTTGTGGAATTTGCCGATCATCTTCGTGGTCGAAAACAACGGCTATGCGATGGGCACCGCGGTGACCCGGGGCAGCGCCGAAACTCATTTCCACCGCCGCGGAACCGCTTTCCGGATCCCGGGGATGAACGTCAATGGGATGGACGTGCTCGAAGTGCGCGCGGCCGCGGAAGTCGCAGTGGCGCACGTCCGCAGCGGCAAGGGGCCGGTGCTGATGGAGCTACAGACCTATCGCTATCGCGGGCACTCGATGTCCGACCCGGCCAAGTACCGCACCCGCGAAGAAGTGCAGGAAATGCGCGACAATCGCGATCCGATCGATGCGGCCAAGGCCGAACTGCTGGCCCGCGGGGTGAGCGAGGAGCGGCTCAAGGAGATCGAAAAGCAGATTCGCAGCAGAGTCGTCGAAGCGGCTGATTTCGCGGAAAATTCGCCCGAACCGGAGATGCCCGAACTCTACACAGATATTCTGGTGGAGAGCTACTGATGAGCATCGAACTCAAAATGCCTGCGCTGTCCCCGACGATGGAAGAAGGGACCCTCGCCAAGTGGTTGGTCAAGGAAGGCGACACGGTCAAATCGGGCGACATTCTGGCTGAGATCGAAACCGACAAGGCGACGATGGAATTCGAATCGATCGACGAAGGCGTGATCGGTGCGATCCTGGTGGCTGAGGGCACCGAGGGCGTGAAAGTCGGCACGGTGATCGCGACGATCAGCGGCGAGGGCGAGGTCGAGGTCGTCGTTCCGGCGAAGGCCGGGACCGCTGACAGCATCACTCAGTCCGCGAAGGAAAGCGCTGCGCCGCCAGCGGTCCCGGATCAAGTCCGGGACGACGTAAAGCCGAAACCCCGGCCCGCCGATCCCGCGATCCCGGCCGGCACCAATATGCAGACCATCACCGTCCGCGAAGCCTTGCGTGATGCAATGGCCGAGGAAATGCGCCGCGATGACCGCGTGTTCGTGATGGGTGAGGAAGTCGCGCAGTATCAGGGGGCATACAAGGTCACCCAGGGGCTGCTCGACGAATTCGGGCCCAAGCGGGTGATCGATACGCCGATCACCGAATACGGTTTTGCCGGGATCGGCGCCGGGGCAGCGATGGGCGGCTTGCGCCCGATCGTTGAATTCATGACGTTCAACTTTGCGATGCAAGCAATTGATCATGTTATCAATTCGGCGGCAAAGACCAATTACATGTCGGGCGGGCAGATGCGCTGTCCGATCGTATTCCGGGGCCCGAATGGCGCCGCCAGCCGGGTCGGCGCGCAGCACAGCCAAAACTTTGGCCCGTGGTACGCCAGCGTCCCCGGCCTGATCGTGATCGCGCCCTATGACGCGGCTGATGCCAAAGGATTGCTAAAAGCCGCGATCCGCAGCGAGGACCCGGTGGTGTTCCTCGAAAACGAGCTGATCTATGGCCGCAGCTTTGAGCTGCCAGAGCTTGATGATCATGTCCTGCCAATCGGCAAGGCCCGGATCATGCGCGAGGGATCGGATGTGACCATCGTGTCCTATTCGATCGGGGTCGGCATGGCGCTCGAAGCGGCTGAAGTGCTGGCGGGCGAGGGGATCGAAGCCGAAGTGCTCGATCTGCGCACGCTGCGTCCGCTCGACCGCGAGGCGGTGTTGACCTCGCTGGCCAAGACCAACCGACTGGTGATTGCCGAAGAAGGTTGGCCGGTCTGTTCGATAGCGTCAGAAGTGATGGCGATCTGCATGGAGGACGGCTTCGACCACCTCGATGCGCCGGTGCTGCGGGTTTGCGACGAAGACGTCCCGCTGCCCTATGCCGCCAACCTGGAGAAAGCCGCGATCATCGATGCCGGACGGATCGCTGCTGCAGTCCGCAAGGTCTGCTATCGTTAATTACTGAGTGCCATAGGACTGACTGCGCAGCACCTCTTTGGCGGTCATCGAAAAGGTGCTGCCTTGCCCAAAAAGCATGGCTAACACCCTCAATATACTGCGTGAAATTTGTGGCTTAGCTGGCTTCGATCACGAAGATCGGGCGGCTGTATGAAAGCGGAATCTCGCCAATGCCGATGACTGAAAGCATCGTCGGGACATCATAGTCCAACGTGATGGTGTATTCCGTCGCTCCGATAACCCGCTGGGTCGCCGCAGGAGTGATTGTTGCCGTGAACCGGTCGCGGACCAGGCCATAGGGAGCGGTAACAGCGACGCCGTTGGCGTAGTCCTGCAACTGCCCGACTGTCAGCCGGTTGGCGGTCTGGTAATTGATCACCGAATAGCGCGCCACATCGGCGGAAATCCCGCGTAGGGCGTTATAGTTCTGCATCCCGACACCGATCTGCAGCACGCCCATCAGCATCCCGATCAGCAACGGGCCGATCAGCGCAAATTCGACCGCAACCGAACCGCGTTGGTCCTTGCGAAGAAAGGAGATCATGCGCCGCATCAGGTAGGCTCCGCCTGGCCGATCATCACGTGGTTTATCACGTTATAGTTGATCGCGCTGCCGACGCCGAAATTGGTCCAGGCCGGGGTATAGATATCGGTCAACCGGATCCGCACAAAGCTGGATACGACTTGCGCCGAATTGCAGTCATTCACGTTGAACGTGTAGGATGTTTGTGCGTCACAGCGATAGGCGACCGAGACAGTCACCTTGTCGGCGGGCAGCCCGGTTGAGGCCATCACCACGTTCTTCAGCACCGTGCGCTTGGCGGCCGTATCCGGTGGGGAGGCCAGCGCAATTGCCGCCGCTTCGCCCGCTGCGCTTTGCAGCTCGGTCTGACGCGCGACAATACTGCTGATCTGAAAGGCGCCCAGGCTCATCAGCACCAATACCGGCGCGACCAGCGCGGTTTCGATGATCATCGCCCCTTCGCGGTCTTGCCGCAGGTCTGTCAGGATACGCAGCAGCCCCATCATGCCACCAGCTTTATAGTCGGGCGGCCGGTGGAGACCTCGTCGGTGTTGGTCATTCCGGGGGGGCAGAAGCTCGACATATTGGTTGTGCCCTCCAGTGTGATCCGGGCTGCAGCGATCAGCAAACAGGCGCTGGTGACCGATGCGGTCCCGCTGAATCTGATGTCGCTTTT
>VFKS01000089.1 GCA_009885425.1 Novosphingobium sp. | reverse complement strand
GGTCCACCGCGATGCGGAAAGCTGGACGGCCGAACAGGCCGAAGCGTTCAAGGCCCCGATCCGCGAGAAATACGAAGACGAAGGCAACCCCTATTACGCGACCGCGCGGCTGTGGGATGACGGCGTAATCGACCCGGCGCAAACGCGCGATGTGCTGGGGCTGGCGCTGGCGGCAGCGTTGGAGGCACCGATGGCGGATGGGCCGAAGTTTGGGGTGTTCCGGATGTGAGGGAAGTGAGCTTCTTGAAATCGGTAGTAAGCGGTGTTGCAGCTGTTGGAGTGCTAGTTTCGGCTACCGCTGTAATAAACACGGTTTCGTCGTGGTTGCAGACGCCACTTTCGGATTGGCTTAGAATCTGGTTGCTAGCGTATGAGTCCCTGTTTTTCCCGATAATCGAGGGAACTCTTGGGAAAATTGTGCAATTGTTTGGGTTTGAACTGGCAGACTGGCCTAAACACCTCATCGTCTTTTATTTTGCATTTGGAGCAGCGATGGTCCGCACGGGCCAGAAGGAAGGCGAAATCCGCAAGCTCTCCGATTATTGGACAATGATCGTGTTCTGGCCTGTCATAATTGGCTTCGTGATGACCATAGCAAGAGTCAAAGATCGCCGGGAGCGAGAGAATCCAAGTGAATTTGTAACGATTGGAGGGATTCACTCGGGATCGGAACGATTTCTCGGTGAGCAGGCCATTGTCAAAACCTTCGTTGGAGAAGTTGCAAAGATCGGATTCATCTTTGCATGTGCTATGTTATTGAATTCAGCTGAAATTCTGACATAATCAGAAGGCGTACGAGTGCCATCATGATTGGTTTCGAGAAAATCCTCCCCGGAACGGGGAGGTGGCGCGCCGGAGGCGTGACGGAGGGGTCGGGTGCTCTCGACACAGCACAGCGTTGAAGGCGAGGCTTCGACCCCTCCGCCCTTCGGGCACCTCCCCGTTCCGGGGAGGATTTAGGTGAGTGACGATTCGGGGCGTGGGCGGCATCGCACGGTTGGCGCTTCGGAGCGGAATGTTCAGTTCGCTCGCAAACTCCGCAAGGACATGTCGCTGCCTGAAGTCTTGCTGTGGCGAGAGCTTAAAGGCAAACCGCTGGGGATCCGGTTCCGCCGCCAATTCCCGGTGCGCGGATATGTCGCCGATTTCGCCTGCCTCGAAGTCCGCTTGCTAATCGAGATCGATGGAATTGCGCACGATATGGGCGGCCGGCCTGAGCGCGATGAACGGCGCGATGCACTGCTGAAGGCAGACGGCTGGCAAATTATCCGCATTGCCGCCAAACGTGTTCTGGCTGAACCATTGCAGACCGCCGATGCCATCGTTAGTCTGACGCAAAGGTTGCGGGATGAGCGATGCTCACCAGCACGAAAAAATGGCAGGCCGCAGGCCTGACGGAGGGGTCGATAGAGTGCTGGATAGAAATATGCTGAAGGCGCGAGCTTTCGCCCCCTCCGCTCCCGCAGAGCGCCTCCCCGTTCTTGGGAGAATCAGCAATGTCGTCGCTTAAACCCTCTCTCTTATCGCGCATCGCCCGCTGGGTGTTGCTGACGGTTTACCGCTGGAACGGCTGGAAGCTCGAAGGCGGGTTTCCGGCGACCCGGAAATTCGTCATCGCGGGCGCGCCGCATACCTCCAACTGGGACTTCGTGTTCTTTACCGGGGCGACGCATGATATGGGGATCGAGCCCAGTTTCATGGGCAAGCACAGCTTGTTCCGCTGGCCGCTGAAGCGGTTCATGGAGGATATGGGCGGGATTCCGATCGACCGGGGCAAGCGCGCCAACTATGTCGAGCAGGTCGCGGCTGAATTCGCCCGGCGCGATGAACTGGCGCTGGTGGTGGCGGCTGAGGGAACGCGCCGCACCGACGGGACGTGGAAATCGGGGTTCTATCACATAGCAGAGGCTGCGGGCGTGCCGATTGTGCCGACCTGGGTCTGCAACAAGACCAAGCGGCTGGGATTCGGTCCGGCGCTGATGCCGAGCGGAAACTACGGCGCCGATCTGGCCAAGCTGGCCGCCTATATGCGCGCAATGCTGCCCGATGAGCCACGTTTCAAAGCGCTTGAAGCTCAGGCTCAACGGCTGCTTAAGGGAGAGAGTGATGTTTGAAGCCTTGGCGGTCAACGCCGCGATCCTGATTGCTACGGTGCTGGTGCTTTGGGCGATCTCGGTTCGCATCAATGACGTGTCGTTCATCGACGCCTTTTGGGGTTCCGGGATGGGGCTGATGGCGCTGGTCAGCTGGTTTCAGGTGCAGCCAGCCCCCGGCGCGCTGGCCACGTTGATCATGGCAATGACGGCGGCGTGGGGCTTTCGGCTCGGCATCCACCTATTGCGGCGCTGGCGGCGTGAGGGGGAGGATCAGCGCTATGTCCGGATCCTGCGCAAAGACCGTGAGGCCGGGCGGTTTGCCTGGGCGGCGCTGACCAAGATCTGGCTGGGGCAGGCATTCCTGCTGTTTCTGGTGTCGAGCCCGGCGCAAGTCGGCATTCTGGCCAGCGGTGATCCCGCACCGGTTCCGCCCATTGCGCTGCTGGGGCTGGGGCTGTTTCTGGTGGGAATTTTCTTTGAATGGGTTGGCGATTGGCAGCTCGCCCAGTTCAAGGGCGACCATGCCAACGAAGGCAAAATTCTCGACACCGGGCTTTGGCGCTATACCCGCCACCCGAACTACTTCGGCGATTGCGCGGCGTGGTGGGGGATCTGGCTGGCTTGCGCCGGGGCTGGCTGGAACTTTGCGCTGCTGACCTTGCCGGGGCCACTGTTCCTGACCTTTACCCTGACCAAATGGTCGGGAGCGGCGCTGCTGGAGGCGGGCATGAAGAAAAAGCGCGGCGACAAATATGCCGATTACATTGCCCGCACCTCGTCTTTCATCCCTTGGCCGCCCAAGCAGGGCTGATGCTGCGGGTTACCCGCCGACCCGCTTTACCCGGTCCTCGGTTGGCACCGCGCGAGGCGGTACCGCCTTTAGCCAAGCCTCAAGCGCGCTGAGATCGGATATCCCGATAACTGCATCGCGCTGGCGGTTGAACAATGTGAAACTGTCGCCGCCGCCAGCCAGAAAGCTGTTGGTGGTCACCCGATAGGTTGCCGCCGGATCGATCGGCGCGCCGCCCAGTGTCATCGTGACGACCCGGCTGCCCACAGGGCGGGACAGGTCAATCGCATAGCTGAACCCGGCCGATGGGGTCAGCACCTGCTTTGGTCCTTCGTCGTCAAAGCCCTGTTCCAGCACGGCCTTCAGTTCGGCCCCGGTCATCGATTGGGTGATCAGCGTGTTGTTGAACGGCTGGGCGGCATAGATCGCGCCGAAATTGACCGAACCATCGGGTTCAGGTGCGATTGGTTTGCGGATCCCGAACGGGTTCATGAAGGCGATATGGGCCCCGGCCCCGGCGGTCGCGGCCAGTTGGGCATCGGCTATCAGGTTGCCTGCGGGGCCGCCCTGGTTGGGGAAACCGGCCGATGGTGCGCGGTCTGCCGGGCCGCCAAGGCTGCCAACCGGGCGCAAGGCATAGGCATTGGCCGCCTCCCGGTATTTGCCGACATAGGCGGCAACATCGGGACGCGCGGTAAAGCGGGGAAGCTCCTTGGCCTCATCAACTGGCCCGCGCGGGGATTGGTAGGGATCGCTTTGGACAATCACATTGCGCGCGCGCTTGCTAACGACCCGGCTGGCCACCGGATCGATCTGCAGCGTGATATCGGTGATCAGCTGGCCCGATACCCCGGCACTGGTCAGCAGGATCGGCTGGCGCGGGTTGATCGTGGCGTAATCGCAGACATAGGACCAATGGGTGTGGCCCGATATGACCACGTCCACGCCCGGTGCCAGCCGATCGAGCACGCCCTTGATCGGCCCAGTCAGGTTTTCGCAGCCCGATGGATTGGGCTTACCCGAAGTATAACCGCCCTCATGGATCAGCACGACGACCACGTCGGCCCCGGCGGCGCGCAGGCGCGGCGCCTCGGCATTGATGGTGTCAGCCTCGTCCGCAAAAGTCAGCCCCTTGATCCCGTCGGGCGAGACGAGGCTTGGCGTGCCTTTCAAAGTGAGGCCGATGAAGCCGACTTTGACCGCGCGCCGCCCCCTGCCAAAGGTCTTAATCCCGGTGGCCGGGAACAACGTGCTGCCATCGGCGCGGCGGGTACTGGCGGCGAGGTAGCGATATTTTGCCCCGCCGAAGGGTTCGACCTGACAGGGCTTTTGCGCGGTAAATTGCGCGCAGCCGCCCGCTTGCTTGCGCAGCAGTTCGTCGGTTCCGCTGTCAAATTCGTGATTGCCGACTGAAGTGAAATCGAGCCCGATCCGGTTGAGTACGCCAACAGCCGGTTCATCAAGGAACAGCGACGAGGAAATCTGCGAGGCGCCGGTCATGTCGCCAGCCGCAACCGTTGCTGAATAGGTATATTGCCCGCGAACCGAATCGACCGCGCTGGCCAGGAACGCCGCGCCGCCGGCCGGGACCGGTTTTACCCCGCCCTCTCCTTCTGCGGGGATCAGAACGGCAGTCTTTTGGGGCTCGAGCGCGCCGTGAAAATCGTTGAGCGCGATAATCCCGACGGTCACTGTGCCGCTGGCGCTTGCCGCCGATTGGACAGTGCCGCTTTGGGCGCAGGCAGCAACCAGCGGCATGGCCAAAACCGGAAGGAAGCGGGCGAATCGCAGTGGGCGTTTGAAAATATGGATCATCATGCATCCCTAACCGAACGACGCGGTGCGGCAAACCGAGCGTATTATTCGAATACGTCAGTTTCTTGAAAATTGCGCCGCAGCATTTATATGGTGGCAAAACACACCGAGTGGGGAGTCACACGGACATGGCACGGCCGCATACCGATATCGACGCGGGACGTCTGCAATTGATCGAACTGGTAATCGATCTGATTCAGGAACGCGGTAGCAGCGCCGTGACGATGACCGAAATTGCCGCGCGGGCCAATATGTCCCCGGCCAGCCTGTACCGCTATTTCGAAAGCAAGGATGCACTAGTTGAGGCGGTGGCCGGGTACTGGTTCCAGCCCAAGGTCGCGATCATGGAAGAGGTGGTGGCCAGCGATTTGCCGCCGCGCCGCAAGATGTTCGAATTCTTCGCCCGCCGCTTTGCGTTGATGAAAGCCGAATGGGAACGCGATCCAGTGACCTTTGGGACTTATGTTGAGCTGGGCAGCGAAAATTTTGAACTGATCCGTTCCTACATCGATCTGGGCGATCACTACTTGTCCGAAATCATTGGTGAGGCGATGGCTGATGGCCATTTTGCCGGGCTGGAAATCGACGAAGCACTCAGCCTGATCAACCAGATGGTCAACGTTTACGTCAACATCGGGGCAATGGAACAACTGATGCCCCGGCTTAGCAGCGACAAGTTGGCGCGGATCATCGACGCTGTGTTTGACGGCCTCAGCGCAGCGGATCGCGGGGCCAAGGCGGTCAGCGGGCTTCGGGCGGCTTAAATTCATCGGCAGCCGGGCTGCGGGGCCTAGCCAAATCGGCGCATGGCCCCTATTTACATAGATGTGAACATTCCACTTCCCCACCTCTACACGGTCCCGGTCGATGCCGCAGACATCGATTTCATGGGCCACGTCAACAACGCCTCCTACCTCAAATGGGTTCAGGACGCGGTGATCGACCATTGGCAGAGCCTGGCCCCGGCCGATGCGGTGGCGGCGCACCTGTGGGTCGCGCTGAAGCACGAGATCACCTATCGCCGCCCGACCTTTCTAGGCGACGAAGTGATCGCCACGGTGCTGCTCGAAAAAATCCACGGCGCCCGCGCCAGCTATGAAACCGTAATTCGCCGCGGCGAGGAAATTCTGGCCGAGGTCAAATCTAGCTGGTGCTGCGTAGATGCAACCACCCTGCGCCCAGCCCGGCTGGCGCGCGAAGTGATCGCGAAGTTCTTTCCGGAGCCCTTGGCGGGATAGCAGAATCAAAGCGCCGACCAAGCCATAAGAAAACCGGCCCCCAGCGATATCGGGCTTACCAGCCAGCGCACTGTCCATTCCGGAATACGCGCCGCCGCGCCCGCTGCAAAGGCATGGTGCCGTGCGCGCGGCACGACCAAGATCGCCGCGGCGCTGATCGCTAGGAACCAGCCGAACACAGTGAATTCGTCAGGCGCCTTGCTGGCCGGAGCATGAATTACCATGGCGAGGCCAATCAGGCCCCGCGGCACCAGTTCGGCAAGGTTGATGGTCCAACTGCTTCCCATCCGTGACAGGAAATGCAGCGCCTGCCCAGGCGCGGCGGCGCACAACAGGCCAACCAGCATCAGCCACAGCGCCGCCAGGCACACCGCCAGCAAGGCGAGGACTGCAATCACGCTCTAGACGTCCAAATTGGCCACATTCAGCGCATTTTGCTGGATGAAATCGCGGCGCGGTTCGACCACGTCGCCCATCAGGCGGGTAAAGATCTCGTCGGTCACGTCGGCGTCCTCGACTTTGACCTGGAGCAGGATCCGGTTGTCGGGATCAAGTGTGGTTTCCCACAATTGCTCGGCGTTCATTTCGCCCAGACCCTTGTAGCGCGCGATTGCGAGGCCCTTGCGTCCGGTCACCAGCACGGCATCGAGCAGTTGCGAGGGGCGGGTGATCGAACCGTCGCCAGCCACGGCCCGGACTGGAGCCGGGGCCTGTCCGCCTTCGGGAATGTCGCCGGTGGCTTCGATGTCGGTTTCGGCTTCTGCCTCAACTTCGGCCGCGCTGATCCGGACCAGCCGCGATGGGGCGGAATAGATTTCGGCGTTTTCGGCTGCCAATCGCGCCAGTTTGCGCGCTTCAGCGCTGACCAGAAAGCTTGCTTCGATCGGATAGACATCGGTCACCCCGCGCCAGATCCGCTCGACCCGCAGCGATCCATCATCGAGCAAGGTTCCGCTCCAGCGCGCCTCGCGGTC
>VFKS01000243.1 GCA_009885425.1 Novosphingobium sp. | reverse complement strand
TCGGTCCGCTCGGTCGGGTTCGAAGCGGTCGGCGAGGTCAAGCTGGGCGGCGGGCTCAGCCTGTTCGCGTCTTACAGCTATACCGATGCGACCTACCGCAACGATGTCTTCAACCTGTCGGGGACGCTGCTGGCCGCGATCAAAGGCAAGACGGTGATCGATACGCCCCAGCATATGCTGCGCGGTGAACTGAGCTATGACCAAGGTCCGGTGTTTGGGCGGATCGGCGTGAATTATATGTCGAAGCGCTTTTTCACTTATACCAACGATCAGTCGGTCCCCGGACGGGCGATTGTCGATGCTTCAATCGGCTACCGGATCACCGAAACCATCGAAGTGCAGTTGAACGCCACCAACCTGCTCGACCAACAGTACATTGGCACGATCAACTCGGGCGGGACCGGCAACAGCGGCGATCGCCAAACCCTGTTGGTCGGTGCGCCGCAGCAGTTCTTTGCGACGCTCAAAGTCGGGTTCTGATTTTGGCTTGAACGTGCTCACGGGGGGGGTGGCCGCTGAAATCTGGCAGTCACCCCTTTTCGCTTTCGTCCGCACAAAAATCGGGCACACCAGCAGCAGACCCGGGCAAAGGACCACACCATGACCTTCCTCTCCGCAGTGACCCGCCGTGCCACGCTTGCCGGGCTGTCTGCCAGCGCAGCAGCGGCGGCCTTTCCGGCCCAAGCCCGCAGTCCCACAGCATTCAACCCGGTGTTCCGCCACGGCGTGGCCAGCGGCGATCCCGATGCCACCAGCGTGGTGTTGTGGACCCGCCTTTCGGCAACGGCGGTGGTTCAGGTGGAATGGGAGTTAGCCGCCGATGCCGGTTTCGCCCGGATCGTGCAGCAGGGCCGCTTCAGCACGGGGCCAGAGCGCGACCACACGGTCAAGGTACTGGCAGACGGGCTGGAGCCGGGCGGGCGCTATTACTACCGTTTCCGGGCCAAAGGCGTGACATCGCCGGTTGGCCGCACCCGGACGTTGCCGGTCGGGAAGCTCGACCGGCTCGGGATCGCGCTGGCCTCCTGCTCCAACTATGCGTTCGGTTTCTTCAACGCCTATGATGCGATTGCGCGCGATGCTGCGGTTGAATTCGTGTTGCACACCGGCGACTACATTTACGAATACGGCGCCGACGGCTGGGGCGGTGATGTCGCCAAGCGGATCGGACGGGTCCATCAACCGGCCAATGAAATCGTCTCGCTGTCGGACTATCGGACCCGCCACGCCCAGTACAAGACCGACGCCGGATCGCAGGCGATGCTGGCGGCCAAGCCGCTGCTGGCCTGCTGGGACGATCACGAAAGCGCCAACAACCCGTGGACCGGCGGGGCGCAGAACCATCAGGCCGACAAGGAAGGCGATTGGGCCGCGCGCCGCGAAGCCTCGATCCGGGCTTATTTCGAATGGATGCCGGTTCGCGAACCCGGCGCCGGGCGCAGCCGGATGCAGTTCTGGCGGACCTATGTGTTCGGCGATCTCGCGACGCTGTCGACGCTCGAAACCCGCCACAGCGCCCGCGCCGAGCAGGTCGATTACCTGGCCTATAGCAAAACGATTGCCAGCCACGCCGATGCCCGGGCGATGGAACGCGATGCGATCGGCGCGCCTGGCCGGACGATGCTCGCGCCCGAACTCGAGGCCGATCTGGCGGCGGCCTGGACCCGGTCAAAGCAAGTGGGCCAGCCGTGGCGCTTGATTGGCAACCCGATGCCGATTGCCCGGACGCGGGTGCCCGATGTGGTTGCGCTGGGCCTGATCCCCGATCCCGAAGCCATGGCAAAGCCTGAAGTGTCCGCCCGCGTGCTGGCCTGGAAAGGCAAATGGAACCTGCCGCTCTCGCCCGATACCTGGGATGGTTATGAATGGGCGCGGGAACGGCTTTACACGCAGGCTCGCAGCGCTGGAGTCAACGATCTGGTGTTCCTGACCGGGGATAGCCATTCGTTTTGGGCCAACCGGCTGGCCGATGCCGCCGGGCGTCCGGCCGGGATCGAGCTGGGGACGGCCGGGATATCATCGCCGGGCGATTTTGTTGAAAGCGGGTTCGATCTGGCAACCGCGGCCAAGCTTGACCGCGCTTTTGAAGAGCACAATCCTGAAGTGGTCTGGACCGACAATCTGCATCAGGGTTACGTCCGGCTGGTGCTGGGGCGCAGCGGCGGTCAGGCGGACTTTGTAGCGGTCAGCACGGTGCTGTCGCAGCGTTACCGGACCGCCACGGTCAAACGCATCGCGATCAGTCCGGGCGCGAACGGCCTGACCATGGCTTGATCAGATCAGCGCATCGCTCAGGATTGCCGCGCGCAGTTCGGCAATGCCCATGCCCTTTTCCGAGCTGGTGACGTGGATCACCGGGTACGCCGCGGAGTGCTTGCGCGCTTCGATTTCGGTCGCGGCGACCACTTCGGCCAGTTCGCTGGCCTTGATCTTGTCGGCCTTGGTCAGGACGAGGCGATAGCCAACCGCCGATTCGTCCAGCATCTTGAGCATTTCGCGGTCGACGTCTTTTACGCCGTGGCGGGCGTCGATCAGCACCAGCGTGCGTTTCAGCACTTGCCGCCCGCGCAGGAAATCGCGGATCAAGCGGCGCCAGTTCTCGACCACCTTCAAAGGCGCCTTGGCATAGCCATAGCCCGGCATATCGACCAGCCGCAGCTTGGTCGGCTCGCCCACTTCAAAGAAGTTGAGCTCTTGCGTGCGCCCCGGCGTAACCGAGGCGCGGGCGATCGACTTGCGGCCCGTCACCGCATTGATCAACGAGCTTTTGCCGACGTTCGAGCGTCCCGCAAAGGCAATCTCCGGCTCCTCAGGATCGGGCAGGAAATTGAGCGAAGGCGCGCTCTTGAGGAACTCGACGCGGCCGGAAAAAAGCTTGCGGGCTGCTTCGGTGTAATCTTCTTCGTCAGACATGGGTCATTTACCGCGCGCCTTGGCCCGCTTGTGGTCGACCACGTCCTTGTCGGCCTGCACCTTTAGCTGCGGGTGCTTCGAATAGAGGTAGGCTTGCTGGGCGATGGTCAGCACGTTCGAGGTGATCCAGTAGAGCAGCAACCCGGCCGCGAACGGTGCCATGATGAACATCATCATCCACGGCATGATCGCAAAGATCTGCTGCTGGACTGGGTCCATCTGCGCCGGGTTGAGCTTGAACTGAAGGTACATGGTGACCCCCAGCAGCAGCGCCAGAACGCCGATGGCGAGAAACGAAGGCACGTCAAACGGCAGCACGCCGAACAGGTTGAGGATGTGGGCCGGATCAGGCGCGGACAGATCCTTGATCCACAGTGCGAACGGCTGATGGCGCATTTCGACCGCCAGGATCAGCACCTTATACAGCGCGAAGAACACCGGGATCTGCAGGAAGATCGGCAGGCAGCCCGCGAGCGGATTGACCCCTTCGGCCTTGTACAGCGCCATGACTTCCTGCTGCTGCTTCTGCTTGTCGTCCTTAAAGCGGTCCTGGATCGCCTTCATCTTGGGCTGGATCGCCTTCATCGCCGCCATGCTGGCGAACTGCTTCTGCGCGATCGGAAACATCACCGTGCGCACGATCAGGGTCAGCAGCATGATCGCCACGCCAAAGTTGCCGACTGCATTGAACAGCCACTTGAGCAGTCCGAAGATCGGTTTTTCAAACCAACGGAACCAGCCCCAGTCAATTGCCAGGCCGAAGTTGGAAATGCCGGTCGCCTCATAGGCATCCAGCACGCTGGTTTCCTTGGCCCCGGCGAACAGCTTGGTTACGCGGCTGGTCTGTTGGCCCGGAGCAATCGCGGCCTGCGGATAGAACAGGTTGGCGATGAAAATGCCCTTGCCCAGGCTGCGGAAATCGCTGCTGGCCCCGGCCTTTTCAGGGATCAGGGTGCTCATCCAATAGATATCGGTAAAGCCGATCCAGGTCGGGTTTGCCGGATTAGCGACGGTCACTGCCTCGGCCACATCGCTGTAATTGTTGCCGAACGAAACCACGCCATCAAAGGCCCCAAACGGGCCGGCGTGGACATTGAAGCTGTCGAGCGCGGCGGTCTTGTCGGTCCGGTTGAGTTGCGCCACCGGTTTAACCGCGACCGGGGCAGGCCCGGTGTTGCTGACGGCCTGATTGACGGTCAGCATATAGTCCGCGTCGATCGCGTAGGTCAGCGTAAAGGTCTGTCCGGCGCCATTGTCCCAGCTGAGCGAAACCGGGCTCTGCGGGGTCAGTGTGGCCCCGGTTGGTGCCGTCCAGACCGTTTGCGCGGTCGGCAGTGCGATCGGCACTGCGCCATCGCCCATGGTCCAGCCGAACTGAGCATATTGCTGAGCCGGGGTTCCGACTGGCGAATAGATTCGCTGCAAGCCCAGCGCTGGGTCAAGCGCAGCGGTGTGCCGCGTGGTTGAAAGGTCATCGAGCAGTGCGCCGGTCAGGTTGATCGAGCCAGACAGCCCCGGTGCATCAATCTTGACGCGTCCGGGGGCGGCCAGTGCGGTCTTCAGATCGCGGGCTTCGGCGGCGATGTCGGCAGGGTTGGTCAGCCCGCCTTCGCGCGTTGCAGGCGCATTGGCTGGCGCCGCAGAGCTGGCAGTCGCAACCGGCTGCGGCTTGCCCGCGTTGGGGTAAAAATACCGCATCGACATGTCCCAGCCGAGCAGGATAACCATGGTCAGGACCCCGGCCAGGACCATGTTGCGCGTATTCTGATTATCCACTTGGGCTGGCCCCTGCTTTCGAAATTCGGTTTAGTTCAGATGGGGAGTGATCGGCGCCGATCAAGGCACCGGATCGTATCCGTGCCCACCCCACGGATGGCAGCGCAATAGCCGCTTCGTCGCCAGCCAACCACCCCTAATCGCGCCATGCTTTTCGATCGCCTCAATCGCATATTGCGAGCACGACGGCGCATAGCGGCAGGTCGGCGGCAGAATGCGAGAAGGGCCAAGCTGCCAGCCGCGGGCGATCAGGATGAGCAGGCGTTTCAACGCCGCGGTCCCGGCTTGCGACGTGGGGGATCGCCCTTGCCGTCAGCGGCCCGGGAGAGGGCGATGGCGAGTTCCTCGCGCAGTTTGCCAAAGTCGCGCTCGACCCCGCCTTCGCGGCCTATCAAAACGTGGTCGTGGGCTGGCAGGCCGCCCACCGGCAGCGCCTCACGCAGCAGTTCTCGGAACCGGCGCTTCATCCGGTTGCGGACCACCGCGTTGCCGATCTTCTTGGTGACGGTAATGCCAAAGCGAACTTGCCCAGCGCCGTTGGGGTTCACCAGCAACACAAAACCGGGACGTGCGATCCGCAAGCCCCGGTTAGCGCTTAGGAAGTCGGCCCTGTTAGAGAGGACCGAAATCATCGAAATGTCGCTCAGGCAGACAGCTTCTTGCGGCCGCGCGCACGGCGGTTGGCAAGAACCTTGCGGCCGCCGACAGTGGCCGAACGGGTGCGGAAACCATGGCGACGGGCGCGGACAAGGTTGCTCGGCTGGAAGGTGCGCTTCATTTCAAAACCTCGGAAAAATCAATTTATGTGCGGGACAGTGCCCCGTTCAGACGCGGGCCGTTACAGGGGGCATCTCGGTGAGTCAAGAGATTCGGGGTTAATCCAGCGCCACCCAGCGGCCCATATCGCTGCCGGTCAGCCACTTGGCATCGCCGTTGGGGACCGAGTTGGTCATGGCATAGAAAGACCGTGCCTGGGCAGCGGGCATTCCCATTTCGACATAGTAATCGACATAGGCGCGGTTTTCGGGTGCTTCGGCGGAATAGTCGGTCGCCTCGCGGCCATCCTCGTCAGCCCAGGCGTGGACCGCGAATTCGGCTCCGGGATCGGCGACCCGCTGCTTGCCGGCCAGAAACAGTTCAACACCGCCGGAACGGACCGAGCCGCCTGCGGGCACATAAGTGGAGAGGCCCCGTTCGCGGATCATCCGGCCCAGTTTCAGATTGGCGCGGTCGTCTTCGGTACCGGGGACTTCGATCATCTCGATCATCGAAATGCCGGGATAGGCCGCCATCATCGCCTGAAACTGCGCCGGGCTGGAACTGTCGGTGCCATCGACCATCGCGGCGCGGGTGCTATCGAGCACGCGGAACGGGCCGAACCGGGCAATCCCCTGCGGGATGGCGGCAGGGGCCACACCGACAAAGCGTTCCGAACCGCCTTCATCGACGTATTCGGTAACCTCGACCGTTTCCTCGCTCACCGCATAGGCCACAGCCTCTTCGGCATGGGCCGGAACAGCCATGGCGAGCAGTGATAGCAACAGGATGAAAAAGCGGCGCATGGCCAGCTTATCGGCCCCGGCCTGTTGCCGGAATACCAATGGGGCAGGTTAAGAATGGGTTACCGTCATTTCTGGCGTGGCCCGATCTAGCTCCACTTCGGGCGCAATCGCTCGACAAGGCGAAAACTAAGCGCCATCACCCAAGTATTCGCAACGATCCAATTGGGGACATTACTTGGTCGCGCTGGTTCAAACGGTGGCCTATTTGGGGCTGGAGGCGCGCAGCATTGAGGTGCAGTGCCAGATTGCGCCCGGTCTGCCCCGGTTCAACGTGGTTGGTCTGCCCGATAAAGCGGTGAACGAAAGCAAGGAGCGGGTCCAAGCTGCGCTTTCCGCGATGGGGCTGTCGCTGCCGCCCAAACGGATCACGATCAACCTTTCCCCGGCTGACCTGCCCAAAGAAGGCTCGCACTATGATCTGCCGATCGCGCTGGCGCTGCTGGCGGCGATGGGCGTGACCGATGCCGAACAGCTGGGTGATTTCATCGCGGTGGGCGAACTGGCGCTGGATGGGCGGATTGTGGCCTCGCCCGGCGTCCTGCTCGCCGCGCTTCATGCTTCGGGCCAAGATCTGGGGCTGATTTGCCCGGCGGTGCAGGGCAGCGAGGCGGCCTGGGCCAGCGGGGTCGCGGTGGTTCCGGCGCCGAATCTGGTCAGCCTGCTCAACCACCTGAAAGGCAACCAGCAATTGCCCCAACCACAACCCGGAGAGGCCGAGCCGCCGGGGTTCGGGCCGGACCTCAAACAGGTCAAGGGTCAGGAAACCGCCAAGCGCGCGCTGGAGATCGCCGCCGCAGGTGGCCACAACC
>VFKS01000156.1 GCA_009885425.1 Novosphingobium sp. | reverse complement strand
TGTCGGGCGGCTTCACGCCGGTGGTCCATCTCCATATGCAAGCGGGCGGCGCAGCGCTTGCATGGGATGCCCCCAGCCAGTCGTTCCTGCCCGCAGCGGTCAGGCAAAAGGTCATATCGATCGGCGCAGCGGCCAGCGTCGCTCCGGCCGGGCCAACGCCTGCCCCGGAGAACCCGGGCAAGGCCTTTATCGATTTTCAGAACGATGTTTCGCTGGGCGATGTCGACCTTGCCTGGGCCGAAGGCTACCGCTCAGTCGAGCACCTGAAGCGCTATACAACGCTGGGTATGGCGACCGATCAAGGCAAGACCAGCAACATGGCAGCGCTGAGCAGGCTGGCGGAAAAGCAGGGCGTTGCCATTCCGCAAGCCGGCTTGACGACCTTTCGCCCGCCCTACACGCCGGTTACCATGGGGCTGCTGGCCGGCCGCAATGATCGTGACGCAGGCGCACACCTGCGCCGACTGGCACTTTTTGAAATCCACCAGGCGGAGGCGCCAATCTGGCAGCCGCTGGGTTACTGGAAGCGCCCCCGGGCCTATCCGCGCGGCGCTGAAACCTTTGCCGAGGCGGCGCTACGCGAAGCGCGGTGCGTGCGCACGGCAGTGGGCATGACTGACGTGTCGACCCTCGCCAAGTTTGAGATCAGCGGGCCCGATGCAGCCGCCTTGCTCGAACTGATCTGCGCAACAACCGTGGCCAAGTTGGCCGTCGGGCGCGGGCGTTATACCTTCATGCTGCGCGAGGACGGCCTGGTGTTTGATGACGGAACGGTCTGGCGGCTGGCCGAAGATCGTTATCTGTTGACCAGTTCGACCGGCGGGGCCGACCGGATGGCGACGCACATTTCCTACGTGCGCCAGTTCTTGTGTCCGCAGTTCAAGGTTTCAGCGGTCAATGTGCAGGAACATTACGCCGGAATTGCAGTGGCCGGTCCAAACGCCAAGGCGGTTCTGGCGGCGCTGATTGGCGAAGTGCCGCCGCGCCACATGTCGACCGTGCCCGCCACAATTGCTGGATTGCCGGTGATCGTGCTTGCGGCAAGCTACAGCGGCGAGCGCGCATTTGAAATCTATGCCGAGGCCAGTCAGGCCGAACCCGTCTGGCGCGCCTGCCAGTCAGCCGTAATCTTGCAGGGCGGCTGCCTGTACGGGATGGAGGCGATGGAATTTCTCCGTATCGAAAAGGGGCACCTGGTGGTTGGCGGCGAGATTGACGGCCGGCTCACCCCGCACGACCTGGCGCTTGGCGGCATGCTCAACAAGGCGGGAGGCTATATCGGCGAAGCCGGGCTGACGCGTCCGGCCTTGTCCCAGCCGGGACGCAAACAGCTGGTTGGGCTTGC
>VFKS01000228.1 GCA_009885425.1 Novosphingobium sp. | reverse complement strand
TCCTTGACCCCGCTATCGCGGATCGCATCGAGCAACCGTTCGGGCAGCCCGCACAGGCCAAACCCGCCGCTGGCGATCAGCATGCCGTCCTTCAGCAGGCCGTCCAAGGCGCTGGCGGCATCGGGATAAATTTTCTGAGCCATGGTTCCTCCCCGCTGGACTTTCAGCAGTCGCGCTATGTGATGCCCGCTCTGCTGGCAATTGCAACTGGCGCGGCGGGGCTTGCGCGGAACGCAAGGGCAATTGAGGCTTGTGTTTCGTTATTTTCCTAATTAGGAAAATATCTATGGAAAAGGCCTTCAAAGCCCTCGCCTCAAACCCGCGCCGCCGAATACTCAACCATCTGGCCGGTGGGCCGATGACGGTGGGCGAGATTGCTGAACAGTTCGACATGGCAATGCCCTCGATCTCAAAGCATCTCTCGGTGCTGCACGATGCTGGTCTGGTACATCAACAAAAGCGCGGCCAGCACATCATCTATTCGATCGCCGCCGATAAACTGGCCAACAGCCTTTACAGCTTTCTCACCCCATTTTGTCCCGAAGCCCGCGCGATTTCAGCGCAGCGCAAGGCAGAAGCCAAGGAGGATTGACCATGAGCACAGCAGGCGAAGCGGGCAGCGGCGCTTTCAAAGTCAATTCGCTGAGTGCGCTGGAAGGGGCCAATGCGGCAAATGGCGATTTGGTTTGGGATCCAGGTCGCTCGATATGGAACATGGGGATGATCGTCGGTGCACTGGTGCTCGGCCCGTTGTTCTTCAGCTGGAGTGGGGTGCTGGTGTTCCTGATCCTGTCCGGCTTCACACTGTGCGTCGGTCACTCGGTCGGGTTCCACCGCCGCTTGATCCACCGCAACTTCGAATGCCCGAAATGGCTTGAGAGGTTCATGATCTATGTCGGCGTGCTGGTCGGGATGGGCGGACCGATCTGGACAGTCGGGCTACACGACATTCGCGACTGGGCGCAGCGCCAAGCCGATTGCCACTGGTTCCTGCGCCACGGCAAAGGGGCGTTGGCGGACGGTTTCTATTACCTCAACTTCCGGTTGGTGTTCGATCAGCCACCAGCATTCGATCCTGGACCAGGGATCAGCGACGATCCGTTTTATCGCTTCCTCCAGCAAACGTGGATGCTGCACCAGATCCCCGTCGC
>VFKS01000481.1 GCA_009885425.1 Novosphingobium sp. | reverse complement strand
GGCCGATTGCTGGCGCAACGATCCCTGCGCGGCGTTGAAATCACCGGTCAGCGGGACGGTGGAGGTGACATAGTCATCGCCCACATCCTTGTAGAACACGAACCCGATCCGCAGATCGAGCCCCGGATGACGCGCCCGCAGCGAGCTCAGGATCGCGGCGAGTTCGCCCTGCAGATAGCGGATTTCATCGCCCATCGATCCGGTGGTGTCGATCACCAGCATCAGGTCGAGCTTCTTGACCATTGGCGCCGCGCGGCTGACGGTGAAGTCAACCCGCTGACCGCCTCGGCCTTGACCGATCGCGACCGAGCGCCAGTCCTCACCGGCAGCACGAACCCGCACGGTCTGGCTCAGCCGGTCAACCTGCGGGAAAAACGCGGCGGTGCCATCGGCCAAAGTGTTGAGCACGAGGCTGCGGCCATTGGCGCAGGCCACCTCAACCCGCGCGAACGGCACCGGGCGCCCGGCCCCATCCTTGACCGCGACGGTCAGCACGCGGCTGGTATCAAGGATTGGCATAGCCGGGATCTGTTGACCCAGGTTCGATTGGCGGACGTAATTGGCGTAGAGTTCGGGGTTGAGCAGATCGTCATGCTCGCCCGCGGTCAGCAGCCCCGATCGCGGGCGCGGCGGGGGGCGGCGCGGTCGGCCGGGATAGGGAGCGATGGTGCTGCGGGCTTCGCCATCTGCTGAGGCAGAAGCCTCGCGCTTACCGGTAACCGCGACTTTCGCACTGCCCTCAACAAAGCCCGCATCTCTTCCGTCCCCGGCCTCGTCAGAGACCGCCTCTGCCATGGGTTCAGCCATCGACGGCGGCGGTGGTGCCGGTGGAGGCGGAGGAGAGGCAACTGGCGCGGACATTGTCTTGCCCATCGGCACTGGCCGGCCCGGTTCATCGCGGTAGCCATATTGCTGCTGGTCTTGCTGCTGTTCCGCCCCAAGCCGCGGCAACGGCACGAGCGGGGCACACTGGGTGTTGCTCCAGGCCGGGCCGGGCGTGCGCTGTTCCTGCTTGGCCGTGGCCACCGACGGCCCTTGGATCAGCATGGCGGCAATCGCGAACGT
>VFKS01000053.1 GCA_009885425.1 Novosphingobium sp. | reverse complement strand
GCGCTTCGGCGACATTGGCGGCGGCAAAGGCCAGTTCGAAACCGGGCTCCCTCAAAAACAGATTGGCGTAGAATTTCCGCGCCGGGGCATCGTCCTCCAAGATCGCGACGCGGATGACCGGCGGTGTGGCTCCCGTCATCGGGCCTTGTCCCGGTCCCAGCAATTGGCATAGCGCTGATCGCTGACATCGATCCAGGCCCGGGTTTTTGGGGCGATATCGCTATAGGTCGCAATCGCTCCGCCGGCGCCGTCATGGTATTCCAGGATCCGCCAGCCGGTGCCAAATTGTCCGCTGCAGAGCCGGTCGGCATCAGCCCGGGTGGCCAGCGTGCCAGCCGCCATCGGCTGAGTCAGTCGCACCTCGCCGCCGGGGCTGTAACCTTGACCTAAACCCGCCGCTTCAAGGCCCGCCGGGACCCGGCTGCCGGACTTGTAACAGGCCACTGGCATGGCCGCAGTGCAAAGCTGATCGCCTTCAAACGGGTTGCACGGGGCCTGCGTCTTATCGAGGAAGCACGACAGGAATGACACATCGGCCCCGGCGAATTTGCTGCGATACTCGGTCATGCTGGTGCCGCGCGCGATTTGCGGCTTTTGGCACAAGACCAGAATCGCAACATCGACCGCGGTATCATCGTCAACCTCGAAATCAATCGCATCGGGTCGGTCTGCGCGGTTCAGAAAGTCGATAAAGTTGCCCTTGAAGCCCGCTCGCGGATTTTCCTTCAGCGCTTCAAGCGGGACCACCATTACCGTGCCGGACTGCGCCGCATCGGGCGCCTCTGCTTCGGCTTTGATCGTGTGTGAATAGGAATCTGTTTTGCTAAAACCGTCGGCAAAGTCGAGCTCGTTCAGGTTGCCCAGTTTCAGACTATCGTTGGCCGATCCGCCGGTTGTGCGGATCCGCAGCACAACCGCGCCAGAGACGATATCGCGCGGTACGTCAAAATGGTCGATCAGCAACTTGTCCTGACCGCCCTCGTCATACTCACGCAGTTGTATCGCGCCTGATTGCGCCGCGGCGACGGTTTCCAGATAGGCATTGGGCAGCCGCGCTGGCCGGATTCGGGCGGGCTCGGTGCCGTTGGCGGCAAAGCCGTCTTCTACCCCGCCGATCAGCTCGATCCGGGTTAGGCCCCGTTCGCATCGGATCGCGCTGGCTTGATCCGTCGCTGTTCCGGGTTTTGCGATTTCGGCTGGAGTGACAATCCCGCAAGCAGCGCCCAACGAAAGGGTCAGCAAGGCCAGGCAAGACCGCAGCGTTCGCGTCCAAGACTGTGAGTTTGAACGCATTTCGCATTTTTCTCCTCCAGCAGAGCTAAACCGCAACCAGTGGGTTGGCAAGACGGCGCCCGGCATAAATCCGAGACGGTTCGCATTTGCGGTAGTTTCGTGTAAGGCGCCCCCAACCTACACTCGAACAACCAGAAAAGACCGCTCCTCACCATGGCTTCCTACAAAGACCCGACCCTAGAAGAACGTACCGCGCTGGCGAAGGCTGCGCGCGATAAGGCGCTGGCCAAGCTGGCCGCCAAGCCCAAGATTGACGACGCCGTGCTGGCCGAGCGGATTGCCGCTGCCGCCGCGCGCGATGCGGCTCAGGCTGAGAAGAGCGCCGCCAAAAAGGCCGCGATTGCGCAGGCCAAAGCCGACAAGAAGGCCGCTTCGATGGTTCCTGAAGTGATCCCGCCGACCGAGGAAGAGCTGAAGGCCGCGCGCGATGCCAAATACGCCGCGCGCAAGAAGCGCAAAGGCTGAGCCGGAGCGCCCGTTTGGCCGGAACGGTGAGCGTTGCGGGAAAACCGCGCAACTTCACTTGGCGTTCAGGCTGGGGCTGGTTATAGGACCCACCATGATTGCCCATTCCCCGCTCAAGCTCGCCATTCTCGCTGTGTCTGCCACGGCTATGCTGTTCACTGCCGGTTGCGGCGGGCGAGGGGCGAAGGCGAAGGATACCGCCTATGTCGCGCGCGATGTGGAGACGCTCTATGGCGCCGCCAAGGACCGGCTCGACCGGGGCGACACCCTGATCGCAGCGGCCTTGTTTGACGAGGTTGAGCGCCAGCACCCCTATTCGCCGTGGGCCCGCCGCGCCCAATTGATGAGCGCGTTCAGCTATTACGCCGCCAAGGATTACAACAAGTCGGTCCAGGCTTCGCAGCGGTTCCTCTCGATCCATCCGGGCAACCGCGATGCGGCCTATGCCTATTACCTGATCGGGCTGTGCTATTACGAGCAGATCAGCGACGTTGATCGCGATCAGAAGATCACCCTGCAGGCGCTGACCGCGCTCAACGAAGTGGTCCGCCGTTATCCCAACACGCGCTATGCGGCCGATGCCCGGATCAAAATCGATCTGGTCAACGATCACCTGGCCGGCAAGGAAATGCAGATCGGCCGCTATTATCAGCGCTCGGGCCGCTGGCTCGCCGCCACGCACCGCTTCCGCAATGTGATCGAAACCTACCAGACCACCAGCCACGCACCCGAAGCCTTGTTCCGGATGGTCGAATCCAGCCTGCAACTGGGGATGCCCGAAGAAGCGCTGAAATACGCCGCGGTGCTGGGCGCCAACTATCCCGGCAGCGAATGGTACGGCAAAGCCTACAAGCTGATGGGCAAACACGCCCCGGGTGCTGCGGTTAAGTAGGGGCGGTGCGCTGCATCTCGCGTCGTAGTTACGCCTAAATCAGTCCCAGATTTATCGCCCGCGCCGCAGCTTCGGCGCGGTTCGCTGCTCCCACTGCGGCCATCGATTGCGCGACATGGGTCTTGACCGTCGCCGGAGACAGCGCCAGCGCAATGGCGATTTCCTTGTTGGACCGGCCCGCTGCGAGCAGTTGCAGCACCTGATGCTGGCGCGCAGTGATCCGGGTGCCATTGCCGATCGGATTGTACCCGGAACGGCGCAGCGCCAGCTCTGCGATCCGGGCTGGGAAATGCCGTCCACCAGCCAGAACCAGTTCGATCGCCGCCATGACTACGGCGGGCGATTCGGTTTTGGCGACAAAGCCGTTGACCGGCAGGGCTACCAGCTTCAGCAGCAGGTCATCGTCCGCCATCCCGGTAAACACGATTAACGGCACGGCGGGGGCAGCGCGGCGCAGCGCCCCGATGCCTTCGAGCGGCGTGGCGCCTGGCATGCCAAGATCGGCCAGGATCAGGTCTGGTCCGGTCGAAGCCAGGGCCTTAGCCTCGGTGAAATCGCCTGCCCTGTCGATGGTCAGGTTCGGCCAGCGCTGGGCCAACGTCAGGCTCATTGCTTCAAGGACCATTGGGTGATCGTCACAGATCAGGCAGTGCAGCATTGGTCCGCTTCCTCGCCTATCGCCATCGCCGCCGATCCGCTGGCAGACGGCAGTTCGAGGCAGAACGCCGCCCCGCGATTCGCATCGGGGATCAATTTCAACACCCCGCCCATCGCTTCGGCCAAGACGTTTGCAGAAGCGAGGCCAAGCCCGAACCCGGCGCGCGCCGAGCTGGCCGGTGCGCCCCGGACGTAAGGATCAAACAGCGTGGGCCGTAGCTCCGCCGGAATCCCGACGCCATCGTCGATCACCCAGAGATGCACCTTTCCGGACCGACGGGTCACGCCGACCAGCACTCGATTTGCCCGGGCATGGTGGATCGCATTCTCGATCAGATTTCCGACTGTCCGGTGCAGCTGCAAGGGATCGATTTCGATCACCGCCGTGCTTGGTACAAAACGGATCTCGGGGCCGCCGGGGCGGGCAATCCGGTATTGTTCGACCAGCAAAGCCAAGGCTGCCGATACTGTCTGACGCTGCCGTGTCCCGGTCTCCAGTCCGGACGACAACCGCATGAAATCGAGCATTTGTTCAAGCAGTGAACCAACCGAGATGAAGGCAGCCCGGCCACTTTGCGCAATCCGGGCCGCGCTTTCGCTGTTTTCACGGCAGGCGAGTTCGAACATCATCTGGGCCGCTTGCAACGGCTGCTGCAAATCGTGACTGACCGACGCCATAAACCGGGCGCGTGCATCGCGCTGGGCCGAAACCTGTTCGAGCGCGAGCGCCAGCTCGGCCTGCGCGGCTTCGGCTTTCAGCTGGGATTCGGTGGCCCGCACGGTTGCCCGCCGGATCAATTGTTGCAGGGCCATCGCCGAAAGCCCCATTACTGCAATGACCAAAGCGATAATCCGTTCGCCGTGCGGCGGATCGAGCAACAGGAAGCCAACCAGCGAAGCGACGACCAGCAGGATGGTCCAGCGCACCGATTCCACCGCCTCGTTCGCCACCAGGGCAAAGGTCAGGATGTACCAGCCATAGAGGGCGACGAAGATATCGACTGTCTCGACCGGCGCGCCCGGCAACATCACCCAAACCGCCCCAGCGATCCAAATGTTGATGACCACAGCGCCAAAGACACTGCGCGACCAGAACCGCAGCACATGCTGATCGAGGACTTGCGGTAAGGCCCGTTCTTCCAGCAGCTCTCTGATCCAGCGGACACAAATTAGTGCAAAACTTGCCGCCCAGATGCCCAGCACGATCGAATTGGCGTGGGGCGCAGCAAGATAGATCATGTAGGAGCAAGCCACGGCAAGGCTCGCCAGCCCGATAAGATCAGCCCAAAGCCGCCCGAGAAGTTGATGTCTGATCACCGCAACAGAGCTGGTCACTCACAGATTTCCAGTCAATCGATCTCTGACGGATGAGCCATCAGGATGAACTGGACGGACGCTACTTGCTCCAACCGGACCAAACAACCCGTCGATTGCATTGCAGTTGACCGTGGCGCACGCACTGGCGGTCCGAAAAGGACGAATGCGCGGCTGACCGCAATCCGCTACATGGCCCTGACCATCAGGGCGGACCATGTAGCGGTGACACTCAGAACCTGTAGCCGAGCGAGATTTGCAGGATCGGATAGGCCTTATAACCCTTGATATCATCGTTCACGCTCAGCCGTTCGGTTTCGAGGTCAGTCGCCAACGATGCGCAACCGACCGGAGCGGGGTTGGTGGCGCAAACGCCGGTGAAGGTCAGCGGCTTGATTCTGACGCTGCCCTGAAATAGCACGCCAGCTTCGACGCCAAAAACCAGACCTTTGGAAAGGCCGCCCCCGTAGCCGATCGTAAGCGAAGGCGCGATTTTGTTGACTTCGGTTTCAGCGGTCAAAGTGCCGATCTGGGCTGCCGTGTAGGTTGTGCCGTCGATCTCGTAATTGGTGCCAGAGTTCGGTGTTGCAACTGCGCGAGCGCCATTGCCATTCACACGCAGCCCGCCTGACAGCCGAAAGCCTCCGCCGAACGGATAGACATCAACCATCACACCGCCTGATTTGAGCTTGAGACTAGCGTCATAGGTAAGATCGTCGCCTTCGATTTCACCGTTGATGGAGACAAAGGTGACATTGCTGCGCACACCGATGGTTTCCGAAATACGATAGCTGATCTCGGGACCTATCCCGAGGGTTCCGGCAGTAACGCCAACTTTGAGACGGGCTTCATCGTCTTCGGCAGCAAGGGCCGAGGAAGCGGATGCCGCGATCAGTATGGCAAGCGATACAGTAGCAGATTTGAGCAATTGACTTCTCCCTGTTAGACAAAACCCAGCCTCAATGACTGCGTAAAGCTGCCCGATGATTGTCAATTTGGGTTGAGCTTCATATCGGCCAAATGGCTCAACCAGTTGGGTCAGCCGTCTAAGCGATGGCTCAACCTCTGGCGGCAGCGGGGTCACCGCGCCAACAACGCCCTTGAATATTCAGGACTTGCGCGTTGCGAGGCGAAACGGAAAACCGTGCCCCAGCTTGATCAACACCGTTGCTGCGGCGATCCCCGTCTGGCACGGGACCAATCGGCCCGACGGCTTAAGCTATGCGACTTTCTACCCCCCAAGTTGACATTTCATGTCGGACCGTGCTGATAGGCGGTTCTCATGCTTTCGCAGAAAACCCGCTATACGATCCGCGCTTTGCAGCACCTGGCCGACACTGTTGGTCAGGGCCCCGTGCGGCTTGATGCGATTGCCGAGGCGCAGAATATTCCGCGCAAGTTCCTGACCGTGATCCTGTCCGAAATGGTCCGGGCTGGTCTGGTCATTTCGCACCGTGGGCGCGATGGTGGGTACGAGCTAGCGCTGGCCCCAGTCGATATCCGCTATGGCGATATCATCCGGCTGACCCGGGGCAGTCTGGCGCTGGTCCCCTGCGCCAGCCGCAATGCCTATGAGCATTGCCACAATTGCCTGCCCGAAGCCGATTGCCGCCTGCGCGGGCTGATGCTGACCCTGCGCGATGAAATGGCGGCGATGCTCGATCAGGTCAGTCTGGCCGATGCGATTACGCTGGAACCGCCGTTTCCTGAAGAACCGGCGGCCTGATCCGCGCCCCTGCAGCCTTGCCGATGGCGGCGAGGAACTGATCGGTCGCGCGGTCCCAGCTATAGCTGGCACCAGTGATCGCAGCGGCGAGCGGATCCATCCGCAGCGCCCGGCGGATCGCCAGACCCAAGTCTTCGTTGAGCGCGCCGATC
>VFKS01000080.1 GCA_009885425.1 Novosphingobium sp. | reverse complement strand
TAGCAGACACGGTTCCCACTTGCCGCAGCGCGCGCGGGCAGGCAACCTGCAGCACGAAAACGGGAGGGTGGCATGAAGCGCAAGTTGGGCATGGTGATTGGCATTGTCGCCCTGCTGATCGGGCTGGTCCTGCTGTTCGGGCGCGGCTGGCTGGCAGAACGTGCGTTCCAATCGGCGCTCGATAACACCGTCGGGATCGATCAATCTGCGAAGCTGGGCGAGGGCCTGCACGTCTATGTCTGCGGGTCTGGCTCTCCAATGCCCGATGCGAACCGCGCCGGACCGTGTCTGGCGGTGCTGGCGGGGAACCAAGCCTTTGTGTTTGATGCTGGCTCTGGCTCAATCCGCAAGCTGGGGCGGATGGGCTTTCCGATGCCCAAGATTCAGGCCGCGTTCCTGACCCACCTCCATTCCGATCACATCGACGGGCTGGGCGAGCTGCTGCTCCAGGCCTGGGTCGCGGGCGGCCGCGCGGCGCCGTTGCCGGTCTACGGCCCGGCCGGGACCGATCAGGTGATCGCCGGGTTCAATTCCGTCTACACCATCGATCAGGGCTACCGCGTTGCTCACCATGGGCCCCAAATTGTCCAACCCAGCGGCTTTGGCGGCGCGGCGAAGATCATCACTTTGGCTGATGGCACCGACAGCCAGGTGGTTTACGAATCGAGCGGCGTGAAGATCACGGTAATCAGGGTCAACCACGCTCCGATCAGCCCCGCCTTTGGCTACCGGATCGACTACAAGGGCCGCTCGGTCGCGCTATCGGGCGATACGGTTTATTCGCCCAGCTTTGTCGCCGCCAGCAAGGGCGTCGACGTGATGCTGCACGAAGCGCTCAACAAGGAAATGATCGCCGCGCTGGGCAAGAAGCTGGCCGAACGCGGACAGGCCAAGAATGCCCAGATCATGATCGACATCCAGAACTACCACGCCAGCCCGGAAGATGCGGCGCGCTCCGCCAGCGAGGCTGGGGTTCAAGCGCTGGTGCTCTATCACATGGTCCCGGCCCCGCCCGTCCGGCTCATCGAGCCGCTGTTTCTGGGACAAGCGCCAAAGCTGTTCAAAGGCACGCTAAAGTTGGCGCAGGACGGCATGATCATCAGCTTGCCAGCAGGGGGCAAGGTGGTGAAATTCTCATCCGGATTCTAGAAAAATTCCCAAGTGGCGCGAGTGACGGGGCTCGAACCCGCGACCTCCGGCGTGACAGGCCGGCACTCTAACCAACTGAGCTACACCCGCGCAGCCACTTGGGAGTGGGGCCACTAGGACAGCGCGTAAGGGCTGTCAACAGGGTTCAGAAGCGAACCGCAGCGGCTTGCCGCAGCAGACTGGTAACTATCAAATCTGCCGGCTTTGCCCAGCCAAATCGGTTGCTGGCGCCCACGGCGCAGACCCGCATTAACCATTCCTTTGCCCCGATTTGCGATCAGGAGCCTCGCTTCACCACGAAGCGCTGATTTTATCGGGGGCCCGATCACCGTGACGATACGCCGCATTGCCGCGACCCTTGCCTGCACGCTGGCTTTTGCCGCACCGCTGATGGCCGCCGCGCCAGCGTTGGTGGCGCTCGACAGCGCGGTCTATGTCGAACGGATCGTGCCCAACAAGGGCCGGCTGCTCCAGCCTGCGAACGCGCTGAAACGCGGCGACCGGGTGGTCTATGTAGTCAGCTGGACCCGGATGGGCGGCCAAGGCAGTTTCACCGTCACCAATCCGTTGCCGCGTAAGGTCTACTATCAGGGCAGCGCCGATGGGCGTGAAGAAGTCTCGCTCGATGGTGGGCGCAGCTGGGGCCGGCTCGATGGGCTGCGGGTCGGCGATCGCCTCGCCACGCCGGAAGATGTCACCCATGTACGCTGGCGGGTTCCCGCCGATGAGGCCGCGCGCGGATCGGGCCAGATCACCTATTCGGCGATTGTCCGCTAATCAGCAGCCTTCGTACTTCCAGTTGCGCTTCTTACCCTCGGCGATCCACTCCCCGGCCTGAGCGAGGCGCTTGGCCCGAGTTTCCGGCCGCTTCGCGTCCACAATCCATTCCAGGTATTCGCGGCGGTGCGACGCAGCCCAGCCATCGAAGCGTTCGCGCGCGCCGGGATAGCGAGCGAGTTCGGCAGCAAAATCTTCGGGCATTGAAATTTCCGGCTTGGAAGCTTTGGGCTTCCCCGCTTTCGGCGTGAGTGCCGTACCCTCGGCATCAATCCGTGCCTTCGCAGCGAGAATCCCTTGCCGAAGATCAGCGTCGCTCGGCAGGTCGTCGTTCGAAGCGATCTTGCCGTAGCCGCCCATCCCCTCGCCTTGCCGCCCCTCACCGTGCAGGATAAAGGCGGCATGCGCCTTGAACGCGGCCATCCCGGCGAGGTTTTTGCCCTTGTAGATGAAGTGCGGCATTCCCCACTTCAAACCTTCGTCCAGCCCCGCAACCGTATCGTGGACCAACGCGCGCAAGCGGAGCAGGATCGGTTGGGCGAACGGCGCGGCCTTGGCGATGTAGGCGTCGATTTTGGGGTCTTTGGTCACCCTGCCCTCCGTCAATCCGCCAGCAGCAACACCGGCGTTTCAATCAGCTTTTTCACCGCCTGCACAAAACTAGCCGCGTCCCAGCCATCGACCACGCGGTGATCGCAGCTGATCGATATGTTCATCAGTTTGCGCTTTTCGATCCGTTCGCCGCCCATGCCGTCGGGCACAAACATCGGGCGCTCGATAATCCGGTTGGGGCCGATGATCGCGACTTCTGGCCGGTTGATTACCGGTGTGGTCGCAACCCCGCCCAGCGGCCCAAGCGAAGTGATCGTCAGGGTAGAGCCCGAGAGTTCCGCACTGGTCGCGCTGCCATTCCGGGCGGCCTCGGCCAGTCGGACAATCTCGGCCGCGATCTGCCACAGGTTCTTGTCCTGCGCATCGCGGATCACCGGGACCATCAGCCCGCCGTCGGTTTGCGCGGCCATGCCAAGGTGGACCGCGCCAAACCGCTGGACCACGCCCGCCTCATCATCATAACGCGCGTTGAGCATCGGAAAGTCAGGCAAAGCGCGGCAGATCGCAGCGATCAGCAGCGGCAGCATGGTCAGCTTTGGCCGGTTACCGCGTGCGGAATTGAGCTGCGCCCGCATTGCTTCCAGCGCAGTGACATCGCATTCCTCGACATAGGAGAAATGCGGGATGCTGCGCTTGGATGCTGCCATGTTTTCAGCGATCCGGCGGCGCAGGCCGATGACTTTGATCGTCTGGTCCACGCCCTTGGTCCCGGCGGCACGGAAGCCGCTCGCAGCGTTGTAGGACAAGAAGGCATCCAGATCAGCGTGGCGGATGCGTCCGTCTTCGGCCGGTTTGACCTGGGCAAGGTCGATCGCGAGATCACTGGCGCGTTGGCGGACGGCTGGTGAGGCGAGTACCTTGCCGTGGGTTGGCATAAGGGCTTCGACAGGCTCAGCCTGAGCGGTCTTGAGAGTTGGAATCGGTGTTTGCAGGGCCGGATCTGGGGCAGGCGCTACTTGAGAAATAGTATCCTCAACAACATCTGCTCTGGCTGAGCCTGTTGAAGACCCCGGTGCATCCTCAACGTCCCCCTCAACCTCGATCACCACCAGCGCCGAGCCGATCGCGACCATATCGCCTTCTTCGCCCGCGACCGCGACGACCACGCCCGAAACCGGGCTTTCCATCTCAACCGTGGCTTTGTCGGTCATGACGTCGGCGATCTTGTCGTCTTCCTCGATCCGGTCGCCAACCTTGACGTGCCAGGTGACGATCTCTGCTTCGGCAATGCCTTCGCCGATATCGGGGAGGTTGAATGTGAACTTGCCCATTGCGTTACGCCTTCAACAACCGGTCAACAGCCTCGCCAATGCGAACTGGACCCGGAAAATAAGCCCATTCGAGGCTGTGCGGATAGGGGGTATCGAACCCGGTGACGCGTTCAATCGGGGCCTCGAGGTGGTAGAAGCAGCGCTCCTGGACCAGCGCAGAAAGCTCGCCCCCGAACCCACCAGTGCGGGTCGCTTCATGGATAATCAGACACTTGCCGGTCTTTTTTACCGAGGTTTCGATGGCTTCGATATCGAGCGGCACCAAAGTGCGCAGATCGATAATCTCGGCATCAACGCCCTTTTCGGCCAGCACCGCTTCAGCGACGTGGATCATCGTGCCATAGGCCAGCACGGTCAGCGCCTCGCCCGCACGCACAGTCCGGGCCTTGCCCAGCGGGATCTTGTAATAGCCTTCCGGCACCTCAGCGTCTTTGTGCTTGGCCCACGGCTCAACCGGTCGGTCATAGTTTCCGCCGAACGGGCCGTTGTAAATCCGCTTGGGCTCAAAAAACATCACCGGATCGTTGTCTTCGATCGCGGCGATCAGCAGGCCCTTGGCATCATAGGGCGTGCTGGGGATCACTGTTTTCAGCCCCGCGACATGCGTAAACAGCGCCTCCGGGCTTTGGCTGTGAGTCTGCCCGCCAAAGATACCGCCGCCAAACGGCGAGCGCACGGTAATTGGCGCGATGAACTCTCCGGCTGATCGATACCGCAGCCTCGCAGCTTCCGAGACGAGCTGATCGAGGCCAGGATAGATGTAATCGGCAAACTGGATTTCCGGCACCGGGCGCAGGCCATAGGCGCCCATCCCGACAGCCGCGCCGATGATCCCGCATTCATTGATCGGGGTATCGAACACCCGGTTTTTGCCAAACCGTTTTTGCAGGCCAGCGGTGGCACGGAACACACCTCCGAAAAAGCCGATATCCTCACCGAACACGACTACGTTGGGATCACGCTCCAGCATCACTTGCAGCGCTTCGTTAATTGCCTCGATCATGTTGAGGCGGCGCGATGGAGTGCCGTCGCTCATGTCTCTTTCCACTCTGGCCATTTGGTTCGGCGTTCCTGCATCGCCTGCTGCGCCTGCTCTTCAAGGTGCCAGGGCAGTTCCTCGTAAACGTCTTCAAACATGGTGTGGAACGGATGGTGCAGCCCGTGGCCCAGCACGCCGTTCTTTTCAGCTTCCTTGGTCGCGGCCTTGACCTGTTCGATCTGCTC
>VFKS01000311.1 GCA_009885425.1 Novosphingobium sp. | reverse complement strand
CGACAGGCTTCGGTTGAAAAGCGCTGGAGCGAGGGCAAATCGTCTGCCGACATACCGATTACCGTGGCCCCGGCAGCGTTGAACTCGGCACTCGCTTCCGCAAAAGCGTGCGCTTCGAGCGTGCACCCTTGCGTAAAGGCTTTGGGGTAAAAATAGAGCACGACTGGCCCCTTCTTTAACGCCTGTTCTAGATTGAAAGTAAAGGGTTTTCCGGCCAGAGCGCCCTGCGCGACGATCTGCGGTGCACGTGTGCCGTGTGGCAGATTGGCCGGGGCAGAAGCTGGGATCAACAGGGAGAGTAGCGCGCCAAGCGCGGCAAGAATGGTCCGTTTCATTGCGACATGATGACCTTTTGCGGCCGCGCTGTCTAGTCTGCGCTATGGTGCTCCGACTGCGCCATCGGCTGGAATCGAAGGGCCCGGCATGGGCTCGATTGCCGCATCCGGCGCGCCGCCTTGCGTGGCCGGAGCAGTCTTGCGCGAAGAGCCCCGGCGGATCGCGTTGATCAAAGCATCGCGCTGGGCTGAAAGCTCTGCGCTGCTGGCTCCAGTCCGCGCTTCGGATTCTGCCTTGAACGCCTCCCAGATAATCGATGACTTGGGGTCGCTTCCGGGCATTCCGTCGAGCACACGCTTGCCGCTGATCCGATCGACCCTGACCCAATGCACACCCTTGGGCGCGGTGAACGGACGGGTGCTCCAGCGCGGCTTGGTGCTCTGAACCATCTGTTTGAAGATCGGCGCAGCGATCGTTCCGCCCTGGGCATACCCGCCCAGCGAACTGGGCTGGTCATAGCCGAGATAGACCCCGCCAACGACATCCTGATTGCCGCCAACGAACCAGACATTGGTCGGCCCGGTGGTCGTCCCGGTCTTGCCGAACAACGGCAGGCCGAGATCCTGCAGCGTAATCGCAGTGCCGCGGGTGACCACACCTTCGAGCATGTGGACCACCTGAAAGGCGGTGCGCGGGTCCATCACTTCCTTACCGCGCAAGGCCAACCGCGGCATCGGCTTGCCGTCCCACTCCGCCATGTTGCACTTCTCACAGCGCCGCGCGTCGGCCCGCCAGATCACCTTGCCGCTGCGATCCTGGATATAGTCGATCATCGTCGGCTCGTATTGGGTCCCGTTGTTGGCCAACGCCGAATAGGCATTGACCATCTTGAGCACAGTCGTGTCCCCTGCCCCCAGTGCAAAAGCCAGATAGGGCGGGTATTTGCCGATTCCGACCCGCTCAATCGTCTTGGCCACGTTTTCCATGCCGCTGTCATTGGCGATCCGCACGGTCATCAGGTTGCGCGATTGCTCCAGACCCCAACGCATCGTGTGGGTCCCGCCACCGCCAACGCCGCCGAAGTTCTGGAAACACTTCTCGCCAAAGCGCGCACCCTGATAGACGCAGAACTTGCCATCGACGACTTCGCTCGACGGGCTCATTCCGAAATCAAGCCCGGTGCCATAGACGAACGGCTTGATTGTCGATCCGGGTTGGCGCTGGGCCTGGGTAGCCCGGTTGAAGCTGTTCAGCCCGGGATCAAACCCGCCTTGCATCGCCAGAACCCGGCCAGAATGGGGCTGTTGCAGCAGCATTCCGCCCGATATCGCCGGAATCACCCGCAGCGCCCAGGCGTTGCCGGTCGGCGCCACAGCGATGACATCGCCTTTGGCCAAGTTCGCGGGTGCGCTGATCAGCGGCCCTGTTTTCCCGTCTGAAAAACCCACCACCGTGCGCGCGCCGCTGCGCTCAATCACCAGCGCAACCCGCCAGTCCTGATAGTTGATCGACTTGCCGAGCGACAGCAGCTGGGTCTGCCACTTGTCTTCATCCAGATCGATGTGATCGAGCGGCTTGTCGAATGCGCGGCCCCCGGCGTAGCGCAGCAGCCCGGCCCGCAGCGCGTCCTGTGTCGCCTTCTGGAATTCGGGATCTAGCGAGGTCCGCACCCACAGCCCGCCATCATAGACACTGTTCGGTCCAGCCTCGGCGTTCTCACCGTACTTTTCGATCAGCTGACGCCGCACTTCTTCTGCGAAATAGCCTGACGAGGGATCATAGCCAGTAGCCCGGCGCGGTATGATCCCCAGCGGCTGGGCCTTGGCCGTTGCAGCTTCGGCGTCCGTTATCGTCTGGTTCTCCAGCATCTTGCCGATCACCCAGTTGCGCCGTTCCAGCGCCCGGTCGGCGTACTTTTCGCGGCCGTAGATCTCGGGACCCTGCACCAGGCCGGCCAGAAACGCGCATTCAGCGATGCTCAGTTCACCCACGCCTTTGCCAAAATAGGCCTGCGCGGCAGCCTCTACCCCAAAGGTCTGCCGACCTAGCGGTATCTCGTTGAGGTAGAGCTCAAGGATCTGTTCCTTTTCCAGAACCCCTTCGATCCGGCGCGCCAGTACCATTTCCTTGAGCTTGCGGGTGATCGAATATTCGTTTCCGATCAGTATGTTCTTGGCAACCTGCTGGGTAATGGTCGATCCGCCGCGGGCCCGTTCGCCCGAACCGATCTTGGATGCATAGTCCACCACTGCCCCGGCCAGGCCGCCGAAATCGACCCCACCGTGGCTCCAGAAAGTCTTGTCCTCGGCCGAAAGATAGGCGTTGATCAACGGCTTGGGGAAATCGACAAACCGCAGTTGGACCCGCCGTTCGCGGGCATAGG
>VFKS01000195.1 GCA_009885425.1 Novosphingobium sp. | reverse complement strand
TTGCCGTTCTGCCCGCCAGCGGGACCTGGTTTGTAACCATTGATCTGGCCGCCTCGGGCCTGCCCAGCGATGACACTGCCGTGGCCGAGCGGCTGATCCGCGCGGCAGGGGTCGCTTCGATCCCGGTCTCGGCCTTTT
The DNA here is from genome assembly GCA_009885425.1 of Novosphingobium sp. Lineage (GTDB taxonomy): Bacteria > Pseudomonadota > Alphaproteobacteria > Sphingomonadales > Sphingomonadaceae > Novosphingobium. Next base: position 2,466 of record VFKS01000195.1, on the reverse strand, counting down.
ATGCTGAGGCCCCCCAATCCGGCTATTTGCGGCTATGCTTTGCCAAGCAGGATGCGGTGCTCGATCAAGCGATTGAGCAGCTTGGTCAATTCTGCCGATCTTTGGCCTGATCCGACCGCGTTTGCCAATTGCATCTACCAGCCCGGCCGCTAAGCTGCGCTCCTCCGGGGTCGCAGTTGGGGGCTATCCGGGCTGCACGGCCCGGTGCGATGCCGCAGTGTTGCGGCCGTGGGGGGAACAGGTATGGGCAGCGACAGCAATGACCCGCTGGATGAAATCGAAGCCGATGTAGTCAGGACCCCAATACGCTTTGCCGGCCTGCCGCATTCGTTCTGGCTGATGGCGCTGGTGCTGGTGGTGGTGCTGTTCGCCGCCGGTATCCGGATCGGCGGGGTCAATGTCCCGCTCGACCGGATTCCGTGGTCGGTGCTGGTCCCCTGCTTGGCGCTGTTCTGCTTTGTCCACTCGATCATCATGCTGGGGATCCGCCGCGCGCTGACCCTGCTCGGGCTGGCCGTCACAATTGCTTTTTGCGCCGAATATTATGGCGAAAGCACCGGGATCCTGTTTGGTCCCTATTGCTACACCGATGTGCTCGGCCCCAAAATCCTCGGCCGGGTCCCGGCGCTGATCCCGTTCGCCTGGTACATGATGTTCTACCCCAGTTATGTGGTGACCAATATCCTGACCGAGGCGCGCCCGGTTTCGACCCGCCGCGATACGACCTGGATCGTCTGGCTGTCACTGCTGAGCGCGCTGATCATGACCGCCTGGGACATCACCATGGACCCGGTAATGAGCTTCTATCCCGGCGGCGGCAGCGCCGACTGGTGCAATGCCAAGGGGCTGCACGAGGCCAATGTCGGCCATCCGGCCTGGGTCTGGAAGGAAGGCGGGGTCCACTTTGGCGTGCCCTTGCGCAATTTCGCCGGGTGGATGCTGACCGCCTTTGTGGTGTTCCTGATCTACCGCCTGCTTGAACGGCGGATTCCGCTGCGCCCGCTGGAAGGGTACAAGAGCCGCTTCATGGCCTGGCTGCCGGTGGCGGCCTATGGGATGATGGCGATGATCGACGCGTGGCTGGGCTATCCCGAGATCGAGGACATCCACCTGATCAGCCCCTTCGTCATGGGCATCCCGTTCCTGTTCGCCACCTTCAAATTGTTTGCCGAGCGGACCGATCTGCCGCTGTGGCCCTGGTCGCATGAGGTCCGCCGCGATGGATAAGGAAAAGATCGCCATCCTGGGCGGCGGGGTCGGCTCGCTGATCACCGCTTGGGAGCTGACCAGCACGCCCGAATTGCGTGATCGTTACGATGTGACGCTCTATCAGATGGGCTGGCGGCTGGGCGGAAAAGGCGCGACCGGGCGCAACCTTGATCCCGGCAAAGGCCTCAGGATCGAGGAACACGGCCTGCACGTTTGGCTGGGGTTCTATGACAACGCCTTTCAGGTGATCCAGGACGTTTTTGCCGAAGTAAAAACGCGCGGATTGGCTCCGGATAGCCCGTTCCAGGCATGGAGCGATGCGTTCAAGCCGCAGAGCTTTACGCCCGTCGGCGTTGGCGATGGCAGCACCTGGGTGCCGGTCACCTGGCCGACAAACGATCTGGAGCCGGGGATTCACCCGGTGAGCGCGCTCGACGCGATCCGCGCCGCACTGGAAATGCTGGAGCAATTGATCCGCGAGGTGTTCGGCGGCAATCCGCTGCGGGCGCTGTGCATCGGCTGGAGGATGCTGCTGATCCGGCGCGCGGCAGGCAAATTGGCCAGCGAGGCCGCGCTCGACAACGAAGCCCATTTGCGGACAATCCACCACCATCTGGACGCGATGACCGCGCAGTTCCGCAAGATCGGCAGTCAGCCGGGCGATGCCGGTCTGGTCGCGGCGCTGGTGCTCGAGATGGTCGAAATCGGCCTCGCCTGTTTGCGCGGGTTCCTCAATCCGCAGTACGGCTTGCTGGGGGATTTCGATCTCAACCGGATCGACCAATTCGAATTCATGGACTGGCTGGTCGCCAATGGTGCGCCAGAGGCAATCCGGGAAACCCGTGACACCAATGGGCTATTGGCCCCGCGCCAACCGTTCCTGCGCGCGCTTTATGATCTGGCCTTCGCTTATCGCCAGTTAGAGGACGCAAGTGGTCAGCCCAAAATGGCCGCGGATTTCGCCGCCGGAGCTGCGCTGCGCTGCTGCATCCGGATCTGCACCGGCTACAAGGGAGCGGTGCTCTATCTGATGCAGGCCGGGATGGGCGAAGTGGCGGTCGGCCCGCTCTATCAGGTGCTGAAAGACCGGGGGGTCAGGTTCGAATTCTTTTCCAAGGTCAAGGCGCTGCGGCTGTCCGAAAACCGCAACTGGATCGAGCGGATCGAGATCGAGCGCCAGGCGCAGGCCCCGGCAGGCTATGGCCCGCTGTTCACAGTCAAAGGCCTGCCGTGCTGGCCGAGCGAGCCGTTCTGGGA
>VFKS01000003.1 GCA_009885425.1 Novosphingobium sp. | reverse complement strand
CTTGCGGTAGAGCGTCGAGCGGCCGATCCCGAGGCGGCGGGCGACTTCGGTCATCCGGCCGCGATAGTGGCCGATGGCAAGCCGGATCACGTCGGCCTCGATCTCTTCCAGCGGTCGCAAGTTGCCGTCGGTGGTGTAGAGCACTACGCCGACGCCTTCCTGATGGGAGGCTGAGGATATTGCGGTGTTATCGCCCAGCAGGTCGGACAGTTGCGGAAAGTCTACGGCGGTCAGTGCATCGCCATCGCAGAACACCGCCGCGCGGAACAGCACGGCCTGAAGCTGGCGGACATTGCCCGGCCAGTCGAACGCGGCCAGCAGCGAAAGCGCGGCGTCAGTGATCCCCAGCGCGCGCAGCCCCGGCTGCTCTCCGATCCGCGTGAGGAAGTGCCGGGCGAGCGCGGGAATATCCCCGGTCCGGCTGCGCAACGGCGGCACATAGACCGTTGCAGCGCCAAGCAGCGATTGCAGTTCGGGCAGGAACAGCCCGGCTTCGACCATGTCCTTCAGCGGCAGGTTGCTGGCCGCGATCAGCCGAACGTCGATCCGGAACGAATGGCGCGCGCCGATCGGACGGACATCGCTGCGCTGCATCGCTTCGATCAAGCGGTGCTGGACGGCCAGCGGCAGTCGGTCGATCTCGTCGAGCGCCAATGTCCCGCCATCGGCGTGCTGCATCGCGCCGATTTGCCGATCGAAGGCACCGGGAAACGCCCCTTTTTCGTGACCGAACAACGCCGATTCAACCGAATTGGCGGGAATGCCACCAATGTTGATCAGCCGGAAAGGACCCTTGGCGCGTGGGCTGGCGGCTTGAATTGCGCGGACCAGCATTTCCTTGCCGGTACCGCTTTCGCCCTCAATCAGCACCGGACCGTGGCCGCGCGCTGCCTTCGCCGCGACCGCCAAGGCCGAGCGGAACGAGGGTGCGGCCCCGATCATCGCATCGAAATCGGGGGTGGAAGGCATTTTTTCGGTCAGCGGCTGCAATTCGTCGCGCGGGGCTTCGCGGGTGGTGGCCATTCGCAGCGCCTGCATCAGTCGTTCGGACGCGACCGGCTTGACCAGATAGTCGGTCGCGCCGGCGCGCATCGCTTCGACTGCGAGCAGCGGTGAGGCGCTGGTGGTCAGCATCAGGATGGGAATTGCGGGCCGGCGGCTGCGCAGTTCGGCGATCAGGGTGCAGGCTTCGTCGCCCGGAACCCATTGATCCAGAACGATTGCACCCAGTTGCATGCCTTGCCGGGTACCCAGCGTTGCGATGGCGGTTTCGCTGTCTTTGACGACCAGCGTGCGCCAACCTTCGCGTGAGGCAAGCGCGGTGATCAGCCGGCTCTGCGCCGGTTCATCGTCGATCAGCATCAACAGGCGCTGTTCGATCTCCGCCATAACCTCGTCGTATTCCCCCGTG
>VFKS01000381.1 GCA_009885425.1 Novosphingobium sp. | reverse complement strand
TGTAGGGACCGATCTTGGGCGAACAGAAGCTGCATCCGGGGCCGCCGCGCTGCCGGATAGCTGGCTGGCCAGCCACGCGACTGGCGATGGCGAAGCTGGCTTCCGGCAGACAACTGAGCGGCAATCAGCCGCCTCTCATGGCGGCAACCGGCTCGCAGTCGGTGGCTTGGCTGGCGGGCGCCAACGCCTGTCGTTTCGCGCGGTCAATCGTCGCGACACGCCGGGGTACCAGCCCGGATTGCAGCGCCACCATATCCTGCCGCGCCAGATCCTGACCCGCTCGTGCTTTCACCCGATGCTCGGCGAAGTCGGGCGAGAGCGGCTGCACTTTGACGACTTTCGCCACAACGGCCTGCTGCTTCCCGCCAATGACGCGGCGGCGGTGCGGATCGGCCTGCCGCTCCACCGCGGCCCGCACCGCGATTACAACGCGATGGTGATCGAACGGGTCGGCCAGATTGAGGCGGGCTGGTCGGCCGTGCGGAGCTATGCCCCTGAAGTAGCCCTTGCCGAGGCGCTGGAGGGCCTGCGCCAGTTGCAAGCCTCGCTGCGCCGCAGCCTGCTCGATCAGCACCACCGCCTGACGCTCAACCGCCGCGATCCGTTCCGCACCGACCTCGATTTCGACGAGCTGGATGCGATGGCAGACCTGCTCTGGCCCGCCACCGCTCCAACCGAAAGCTAAGCCAGCGCCATCCCCGCCTTGGCCGCCAATTCCGTCCGCGCCGTGTTGTATTCCGCCTCAAGCCGGTCAACCCGGTCGGCCACAGACTCAACCGCTTTAACCGCGCCGATCCCCTGGCCCGAACCCCAGATGTCCTTCCACGCCTTGGCCTCGGTATTGCCGCCCGATCCGAAATTCATCGCCGTCACGTCGCCTTCGGGCAGATTGTCCGGATCCATCCCCGCTGCGACAATCGACGGCCGCAGATAGTTGCCGTGGACCCCGGTGAACAGGCTGGAATAGACGATGTCAGAGGCTTGCCCCTCAACAATCGCGTCCTTGTAGCCTTGTTGCGCGTTGGCTTCCTTGGTCGCAATCCAGGCGCTGCCGATATAGGCAAAGTCTGCCCCCATCGCCTGCGCAGCCAGGACCGAGTGCCCGCAAGCGATTGAGCCCGACAGCGCCACCGGACCATCAAACCACGCGCGGATTTCCTGCATCATCGCGAACGGCGATAGCACCCCGGCGTGCCCGCCAGCGCCTGCCGCCACCGGGATCAGCCCGCTCGCGCCCTTTTCGATCGCCTTGCGCGCAAACCGGTCATTGATCACATCGTGCATCACGATCCCGCCCCAGCCGCGCACCGCGAGGTTGAGGTCTTCGCGCGCGCCCAGCGAAGTGATCACCATCGGCACTTGCCACTTCTCGCAAACCGCCATGTCCTCTTCCAGCCGGTTGTTCGATTTGTGGACGATCTGGTTGACCGCAAAGGGTGCTGCGGGGCGGTCCGGATTGTCGCGATTGTGCGCCGCCAGCTCCTCGGTAATCTGGTGCAGCCACTCGTCAAATACCCCCGATGGCCGCGCATTGAGCGAGGGGAAACTGCCGACAATCCCGGCCTTGCACTGCGCAATCACCAGTTCTGGCCCGGAAACGATAAACAGCGGGGATCCGATAACGGGCAGGCGCAGACGATCAAACGGGGCGGGAAGCGGCATGGAAACTCCTGATTAAGCACTCGGTTAAGCCCCCATATGGGGCGGCTGCGATGCTGTCGAGAGGGACCTAAGTTCACACTCATCACAGGGTAGAGAGAAACGAAAACACCTCTGGGAACCTTGCGTCGCTTTGCGTCACCGTGCGTCACCCTGTGTCGCCTTGGGTGAACCGGCGTGATCTCGCGCAAACCCTTTTCGTCATCCCGGCGAAGGCCGGGACCCAGTCTGGACAAGCGGGATGCGCCAGCGTCCTTTTTTCGCAAGGAGAACAATCGAGCCGCCACAATGCAGGCATTTTCGGTACTGGGCCCCGGCCTGCGCCGGGGTGACGAGGATGGAGCCAAGGCGCGAGCCAGCTCACAGTGGGCAGGGGCTGTGCGAACGGGGCGGATCAGGTGAGGCATCCCCCCACCATACCGCGCCGCCGCGATGTAGGAAAACCACCCCGCACAGATCCTCCCCGGAACGGGGAGGTGGCAGTCCGCAGGACTGACGGAGGGGTCGGAAGCGTGCTGGATAGTCCGGACTGGGAATGCCAACGCTCGACCCCTCCGCCCAAGCGGGCACCTCCCCGTACCGGGGAGGATCAGCACCGCTTGCCCGCGCCTGCCAGAGCGCTTACCCCACACCCATGCACCCAACCATCATCAGCCTGTCGCGCGACGCCGCGCACAATTTCTCCAAACCGCCGGTCGATCAGCTGACCTTGCTGGCGGGGCTGGGGATAGAGGGCGATGCCCACGCCGGGCGCACGGTCCAGCACCGCTATGACAAGTGGAAGAACCCCGCTGCGCCCAACCTGCGCCAGGTCCACTTGATGCACGCCGAACTGTTCGATGAACTGGCGGAAAAGGGCTTTGCGGTGGCACCCGGCCAGCTCGGCGAAAACATCACCACCCGCGGGCTCGACCTGCTCGGCCTATCCCGCGGCACCCGCCTGCGATTGGGCGGCGAGGCGCTGATCGAAATCACCGGCCTGCGCAGCCCCTGCATCCAGATCAACGGCCTCGCGGACGGCCTGATGGCCGCAACTTTGGACAAAGCCCCAGACGGCAGCCTGATCCGCAAAAGCGGCGTAATGGCCGTGGTGGTAACCAGCGGCGATGTGTGGGTGGGGGACACTATCACGCTGGCGTCGGTGCCGATGGAGTTTGAGGCGCTGGGTGTTGTTTGAGGGCTAAAGTGGTCGTTTTGCCTTAGCGGTTGGTGTTCCAGTTTGCGCCCATTTCAATTGACCGGCGATAGCAAGCGCCGCCTGCGCTCACGCCGTCAAACTTTGGTATCTGCTTCATCATGTTCCGATACCTTTCACCATAGCACCCGGCATTGCCTGCGCGTTCCGCAAGATCGAGGAGTCTTACACACGATCGTTCGCTTGCCTCCATATAGTCCAACCGTTTGCTCCGCACATTCGCTGCATCGACCCCCTGGGTAAGCGACTCGCCGCTGCGGTTAAAGCGGTCAATTTCTGCGCTAAAGTCATTCTGCACCGAAATGCATTGATTGATTTTCGCCGGTTCCTTTGGCGCGGACCCCCACATGAAGAGCGTATAACGATCCGCACTCGCCTGCTTCTGCCGACGCGCCGCGTCCTCGGATGCCAATTGCCGTCTTTTTTCTAGCGCCTTTGCATAACCCTTACAGGCGCCTTGAAAGCCAGCATCGCACCCTTTTTTATAGTAATATTCAACCTTGGCGCCATCATACGAAAAGGCGATTCCGTCGTTATAATGCGCAACCGCGTCGCAATAATATCCCTTGCCAGCCTCGCAAAGTTTTTGAAATTCCGGATAGGCTTTTTTGTAGGCGGTCTGCGCCTCGCCGGTGACGATGCTATTGTTGGAGGTAACCAAAACCAGCCCCAGAATATGGCAAGACATAGCATCGTTGCCATCGCATCCAATTTTCGCCATCCGAATAGCGCGTGGCATATCCTTTTTGCCTGCACCGTTGAATCCCTGCACGTCAGTGAAGGCCAAGGATGCGTCCTGACACGCCTCCCAATTCCCCATTTCGCAAGCGCTGGCCTTCATGTTCCATTTCATTTTAGGGTCTTTGTTGAAATACGGGTCATCGGCATAATGCGCCAAGAGATCCGCGCCATTTGGTTCAAAATATAGCGCGGAGTTGACCCTGCTCTGCCCTCCTGCGGGTATTCCGGTTAAACTGGCTGCGCTGGGTGGTGGTGTGTCAAACCGTTTCAGCACCGCGCACGCGCGTTCATCGCCGCCGTTGCAACCACGCTGCTCATATTCACGGGCTTTCTTGAAATCGACCTTTACGCCCAGCCCCATTGCATGGCGCCGACCAGCGCCAAAGCAGGCGTTCTGCACGCCGCCGATGCACGCCTTCTCGATCCGCTCAAAGGCGCCAATCAGTTCCTCTTGAGTAGTACTTTTTGCTGAAATGGCGCGGCCGTAGATGTAGCAATTCTGATAATTCCCCGCGTCGCAAGACTTCAGCGCTGCTGCAATCACCGCTGGGTCGGTCACCACCGGCGGCGGGGATTGTGCGGAAAGCATGACCGTCCCTCCGCCCGCAAATACCAACGCGACTGCCGCAATCAAGGAGCGCCGGTATCGCGCGAATGCTGGCAACCGAAACGGGTTGGCGTTGTGTTCGTTCATTTTTGGCGTAGCCCCGACAGCGGACAGTGAATTGAATATTAGGCTACCTCTATCGTCCGATTTAGCAACATGCCCGTCGTCAAAACATTTGGCGCAACTCGTTTGAAGGCAGCAGCTCACTTAACGTACCGGAGCTAAGCATAGAGATCACCCCCAAGCCGCTCCATACAACCCGGCAATCTCCGTCGCATCCGGCACTCGCGGATTATTCCCGGGCGAGCCACTCGCCAGTGCCTGCTGCGCCATCAGCGGCGTCAGTTCGTCCCACCGCTCGCGCGTAATGCCGTACTCAGCGGGGGTGGGGACTGCTAGCTCGGCGTTGATCCATTCCAGCGCCTCGACTAGGCGCCCCACGGCGGTTTGGTTACTCTCCGCCCCATCCGCCAGCCCCATCGCGCGGCCGCAGTCGGCGTAGCGGCCTAGTGCGGCGGGGGCGCTCCATTTGGTTACCAGCGGCATCAGCATCGCGTTGCTAAGGCCGTGGGCGATGTGGAAGTGGGCGCCGATTGGCCGGCTCATCCCGTGGACCAGCGCGACCGAGCTGTTGGAGAAGGCGATCCCGCCTTGCAGCGCGCCGAGCATCAGTGCTTCGCGCGCCGGTCGGTTGCCGGGATCGGTGCAGGCGAGCGGCAGGTTGGGCCAGATCAGCCGCATCGCGGACAGCGCCATGCTATCGGCGAACGGATTGGCGCGTTTGGATACGTAGGCTTCGATCGCGTGGACCAGGCTGTCGATCCCGGTGTCCGCCGTCAGCCGCGCGGGCTTGGTCAGGGTCAGTTCGTAATCGACCACCGCGATCAGCGGCAGATAGGCAAGCCCGGCGCA
>VFKS01000406.1 GCA_009885425.1 Novosphingobium sp. | reverse complement strand
GCTTCGGTGGCATAGCCGTGTCCCCATGCATCCCGCGCCATCCGCCAACCGATCTCAGCCTTATCCTTGATCGGATCGACCGAGCCGCGAATCGCGCCGCACCAGCCGATCAGGCGATCATCCTCGCGCCGGATCATCGCCCAGAAACAGTGGCCATGTTCAGCCTCGATTCCCTGCATCCGCACAATCGTTGCAGCCACCTGATCACGGTCCATCACCGGGCCGAGTGTGGCCATGACTTCGGGATCGGAATTGACCACCAGAAACGCGTCGGCATCTTCCGCCTGCCACGATCGCAGCACCAGGCGTTCCGTCTCGATCCGTATCACGCTCATCACTGCCCCGCCCATTCCGCTCGCCCGATCCGGTAAACGATAGTCGGGTTGTCGGCGGGGGGATAGTCGGGATCGAAATAGCACAGATCGGGGCAGCGGTTGAGGCCCAGCCGGGCCATCATTCGGGTCGAGGCCACGTTCGAATCGCTGGTCTGGGCCCAGATTTCAGGCTCATTGTGCGTCCTGAACTCTCGGCCGAGCACCGCCTGTGCGGCTTCGCTAGCCAGGCCTTGCCTCCAGAACGGCTCGGCCAGCGACCAGCCGATCTGAATTCCGCCTTTGATCAGCGTCGGGGCCGGTTCCTCTTCGATCCGGCTGAGCCCGCACTTGCCGATGATCGCGCCGCCTTCGCGCAAGGTGACGGTCCAGAACGCCGGTTCGCTTTTGGCCATGCAGGCCGCGTTATACGCCAATCCAGCGGCGACAGCTTCGGGCGGACGCGCTTCACCGCCCAGAAAGCGCATTACCGCTGGGGTGTTGAGCCATTCGAGCTGCCAATCGAGATCTTGCGGCTCCGGCGTGCGCAGAATCAGCCGCGGCGTCTCGATCAAGCGCCCAGCAACCGCGCCGCGTGGGCGGCATGATAGGTGAGCACGCCCGAACAGCCCGCGCGTTTGAACGCCAGCAAGGTTTCCAGCACCAGCGCATCGCGATCCCCCGCCCCCGCCGCCGCGGCGTGTTCGATCATCGCGTATTCGCCGCTGACCTGGTAAGCGAATACCGGAACCGCGAACGCCTCTTTTACCCGCCGAACGATGTCGAGATAGGGCAGGCCGGGTTTGACCATCACCGAATCGGCGCCTTCGGCCAGATCTAGTTCAACCTCGCGCAGCGCCTCTTCGGCGTTGGCCGGGTCCATCTGGTAGGTTTTCTTGTCGCCCTTGAGCAGGCCCTTGCTGCCGACCGCATCGCGGAACGGGCCATAGAACGCGCTGGCATATTTGGCGGCATAGGACATGATCTGGACATTGGTGTGGCCGGCACTTTCCAGAGCATCGCGGATCGCACCGATCCGGCCGTCCATCATATCGCTGGGGGCAATCACATCGGCCCCGGCCGCAGCCTGATTGAGCGCCTGGCGGGTTAGCATATCTACCGTCGCATCATTGAGGACATAGCCCCGCCCATCGATCAGACCATCCTGCCCATGGCTGGTATAGGGATCGAGCGCGACATCCGTCAGCACGCCGATATCATCGCCGCAGGCCTGTTTGATTGCCTGAATTGCACGGCACATCAGGTTATCGGGATTGAGCGCTTCGGCGCCGTCCTCGCTGCGCCGTTCGGCCTGCGTGTTCGGGAACAGCGCCAGGCAGGGGATGCCGAGTGCAACCGCCTCTTTGGCCCGCGCCGCGACAAGTTCGACCGACCAACGCGAAACGCCGGGGAGCGAGCCGATAGGCTCCTCCACGCCCTTACCTTCGGTCACGAACAACGGCCAGATCAGATCGGCCGGGGTCAGCACGGTTTCGCGGTGCAGCGCGCGGCTCCACGAGGAAGCGCGGGTGCGGCGAAGGCGGATGGCAGGATAGGATGACATGGCGCGGTCATAGGCCGCGCCTGCCGATCCTTCAACTCTTCAGCCGGTCAATCTCGCGCCGGGGGGTCTGGGCGGTAGCGGCCTGACGCGGGGCCATGCTGGTCATCGCCGCGCCGGGGCTTACGCCCTTGAGCTGTCCCATCCGCGCCTTGAACGCAATCAGCTCCTTCTGGTCGACCTGATTGCTGACGGTGAAGCGGACCGACAGCGGGTTGACCGCGCCGCCATTTCGATAAAGCTCATAGTGCAAATGCGGCCCGGTGGAGAGCCCGGTCGAGCCGACATAGCCGATGACTTGCCCGGCATGGACCCGCGCGCCATTCGGCACCGCAACCCGGCTCATGTGGGCATAGGCCGTGGCAAAGCCGCCGCCGTGATCGAGTTTGACATAGTTGCCGTGGCCGCCGTGCCAGCCCGAATAGATCACCTTAGCATCGCCCACAGCATAGATTGGCGCGCCATGCGGGGCGCCAAAATCGACCCCGGCGTGCATCCGGGTATAGCCCAGCACCGGGTGGCGCCGCGCGCCGAAGTTGGAGGTAATCCGGCCGACCACTGGCATGATCAGCCCGGTCCGCTGGGCGCCCATACCGGACGCTTCGAAAAACAGTCCGTCGCCGCCCCAGCGCAGCAGTTGCGCCTTGGGACGGCCATCGCGCTCTAGCCCGGCGAACAGCAGATCGCCGACCTGGCTCTCACCGGTAGAGGAGCGGCGATAGGTGACGACGATATCAAAAGTATCGCCCGGCTCGATTGCGGTATCGAGGCTAAGGTGCTGATCGAGCGTGTGGAGATACTGCTGGATCGCCTCGATCGGTGCCCCGGCTGCCCGGGCCGAGCGATAGAGGCTGGTGCCGACCACGCCGCGGATCCGCAGCGGGGTGTTATCGACCGAGATCGGTTGCGGTGTGATGATCAGGCGGCCATCGACCCGGCTGAAGGTGACGTCGAGATCAAACCGGGCGCGAAAAGCCAGATGCTCCAATGGCCGCGCCGCGCCGGGCCCCGCTGGCTGGCCCAGCCGCAAATCAGCCTGAGTGCCCGGCGTGATCGATCCCGGCGTGGTCACGCCCGCAAGCAGCGCCATCACTATCCCGGCATCGGCATCGCTGACCCCGGCCCGCATCAGCATCCGGGCCAGGCTATCGCCTTGCGCCAGGGTCGCGGTGAGCTGCATCGAGGTACGTTCGGGCTGATAGGCTAGCGGGGCGACTGCCTTGGTCGCGGCCATCCGCCGCCCGCTATCGCCGCCCAGCGCCAGAGGCTGGATCATCTGACTGCGAAATTCGTCGCGTGCCGCAGTGTCGAGCGGCAAGGCCGGGGCTGCAGCAATCGCGTCGCCGCCCGGCCACATTGCCAGCGCCGCCAACGACAGGCCAATCAGAGTGCCAAGCCCGCGAAACCAGCGGGCACTGCCGATATCCTCGGCCAGATCCGGCGCCCAATCGATCGTTTCAAGCTGCGCCAGCAGTTCGCCGCGGCGCACTTTGGCCGGTTTGGCTGCACCAAACCCGCGCCCGCGCACCACAGCAGCGGCGCCTGAAACAGGCCCGCCCCCCCCGGTTTGCGACAATCCGCGTGGCTTCAACACGTTAGGCCCCCAAGAGCACTACAACTCGGAACCCTCTTTGCACCGGGCGTGGTTAATCTTCAGCTAAGACCAGTCCCATTTCCGGACGGCTCGTCGCAAGGTCGGGGAATCCCCTAACGCGCGGGCTTGCCCGGCCCCGCTCGCCTTGCCAAACCTCGCCGCTATGTCGCAGTCACCCCATGACCGAACCGACCGTCTCAAGGCGGTGCTCGGCCCGACCAATACCGGTAAGACCCACCTCGCGATCGAGCGGCTTTGCGCACATTCATCGGGCATGATCGGGTTTCCGCTGCGACTGCTGGCGCGCGAAGTCTATGACAAGGTCTGTGCCATCAAGGGCCCCGCCCAGGTTGCGCTGATCACCGGAGAGGAGCGGATCGAACCGCCGACCGCCCGCTATCTGCTGTGCACGGTCGAGGCCATGCCGATGAGCGCCGATCTGGCCTTTGTCGCCCTCGACGAAGCCCAGCTCGCCGCCGACCGTGAGCGCGGGCACATCTTCACCGATCGCGTGTTGCACGCCCGGGGGCGCGAAGAAACCATGCTGCTGGGTTCGGCCACAATCGAGCCGGCGATCCGCGCTTTGCTGCCCAGGGCCGAGATTGTCAGCCGTCCGCGCTTTTCGACATTGAGCCATGGCGGGGCCAAGAAGCTCAGCCGGATTCCGCCACGCAGCGCGATTGTCGCCTTCAGTGCCGAGCAGGTTTATGCTGTCGCCGAAATGCTCCGCCGGTTTCGCGGCGGCGCAGCGGTGGTGATGGGCGCGCTTTCGCCCGAAACCCGCAACAAGCAGGTCGAGCTCTATCAGAACGGCGAGGTAGACTATCTGGTCGCCACCGATGCGATCGGCATGGGGCTCAATCTCGATATCGAACACGTTGCCTTTGCGGGGCTCAGCAAATTTGACGGGATCCGCCAACGCCGTCTGACCAGCGCCGAAATGGCGCAGATCGCCGGGCGCGCCGGGCGCCATCAGCGCGATGGGACTTTTGGGACGCTGGCAGGCAGCGGCGGCCACGACGCGGAGTTTTCGCCCGAGGAAATCTACGCAATTGAGGAACACCGCTTTCCGCCGCAGACCCGATTGCTGTGGCGCGAAACCGAGCTCGATTTTGCGAGCCTCGATACCCTGATTGCCGATCTTTCGCGGCCGCCGGAACGGGCCGAGCTGGCCCCGGCCATTCAGGCGATTGATCTGGCAGTGCTGCGCCGCCTGGCCGAAGATGCCGAAATCAGGGATGCTGTCCGTGGATCGCGGCAGGTCCAGCGGTTCTGGCAGGTCTGCTGCCTGCCCGATTTCCGTAACCAAGGCGCCGAGACCCATTCGCGGTTTGTCGCGCGGTTGTGGCAAGATCTGCGCGATGGCCAGCTTGGCGGCGATTTCGTCGCGCGGGCGATCGCCGAGCTCGACAATCCGGCCGGTGATATCGACACTCTGCAGATGCGGATCGCCGCGATCCGCAGTTGGTCCTACATTTCCCAGCGGCCCGATTGGGTGCTGGCCAAAGAAGAGATGGCCGCCCGCGCCCGGGCAGTCGAGGCCCGCCTGTCCGATGCGCTCCACGCGCGGCTGACCGAACGGTTCGTCAACCGTCGCACATCGGTGTTGATGAAAAAGCTCGGCCCCGATGCCGCCCTGCTCCCGGTAAAGCTGGTCGATGACGATGAGGTTGAAGTCGATGGCGAGGGGATTGGCCATCTGGTCGGTTTTCGGTTTCAGGTTGATCCGCTGTGCCGCCTCGCTGACCGTAAGCTGCTGCTGGCCGCCGCCGAACGGCACCTGCCGGTCCTGCTCAAACAGCGCGCCGAAGCCTTGCTGGCCGAATTGGACGGGGGCGCGCCGCGGCTTGCTTTCGATGGATCGCGGCTGCTGTGGGACAATGACGAAATCGCCCGGCTCGAAACCGGGCGCAGCTTGCTCGCCCCCCGGCTCAAGCTTGACCCGCCGCTGGAAGGCTTGGCCAGCGAGCAGCGCAAGCGGCTGCTGGCAGCGCTGACCGTCTGGCTCGATCGGGCATTGGCCCCGCTCGAGCCGCTGCGCCAGATCGAAACAGCCGCTTCCGATCCCGAATCGGGTCCCGAACTGCGCGCGCTGTTGATCCGGCTGACCGAAGCGGGCGGTCTGATTGATCGGACGGCCTCGGGGATCGAAGGCCTGACGGCGGACCGCCGTTCGTCGCTGCGCACGCTTGGCGCACGAATCGGAGCGCTCGATATCTATGTTCCGGCGATGCTCAAGCCCGCGCCGCTTCAGGCCTGGCGCACGCTGCAAGCGGCACGAGGGCACTCGGTTCCGCCGCCAGTGCCGCATATGCCTTCGGTGGTTGGTTTGCCTGAGGAAGGCACCGTTCCGCCCGGCTACCGGCAACTGGGACGTCAGGCCGTGCGGGTTGACGTGGCCGACAAGCTGATCCGGCAAGCCCATGACCGCCGCGAAGCTTCGCGCAAGAAGCGGGACTTCGTGCTCGATCCGGCACTGGCGATCTCGACTGGCCTGAACACCGACAGCTATTCGCGCCTGCTGCGTCTGGCCGGGTTCATGGCCCGGGTCCCGACTCCGCTTGGTGAAGGGGTCTGCGGCCCGCAGCTGCTGCCGCTATGGTCGTGGCAACCACCCGCACGGCGCAGTCCGGTGCGGGCAGTTCCGCAGCACAGCCACAGCAGGCCGCAGCCCGAGCCCGCCAACGCCTTCGCCGCGCTGGCCCGGCTGCTGCCTTGAGGTTCGGCACCCGGTGCGGATCGACAAACTTATGTGGTTCCTGCGGCTGAGCAAGTCGCGCGCGGCCGCTCAGGAACTTGTTACAGCGGGCCATATCCGGATCAATCGCCAGCGCACCACGCGCGCCGCACAGGCGGTCAAACCGGGCGATATTCTGGTGGTTCCGCTGGGAAACGAGGTGCAAGTGATCGAGCTGCTGGCGCTTCCGGTGCGGCGCGGGCCGCCGGCCGAAGCACAAGGCTGCTATCGCGCGCTTGACGCGGGCGCTGCAAATCCCATAGCAGCAGGGCAAGACAACACGCCTAAGGGGACAATTGAGCCATGACCTATGTCGTCACCGACGCCTGCATCAAGTGCAAGTACACCGACTGCGTCGAGGTCTGCCCGGTCGATTGCTTCTATGAGGGCGAAAATATGCTGGTGATCAACCCCAGCGAATGCATCGATTGCGGTGTCTGCGAGCCTGAATGCCCGGCCGAAGCGATTCTGCCCGATACCGAAAGCGGGCTTGAAACCTGGCTGGAGCTCAACACCAAGTATTCCGCCGAATGGCCCAACATCACCACCAAGAAAGAGCCGCCGGCCGACGCCGACGAGTACAAGGGTGAAGAGGGCAAGTTCGACAAGTTCTTCTCAGCCGAACCCGGCGAGGGCGATTGATTGAAGGGGTAAGGCCCCTTTATCCTGCATTGAAACGGTCGCACGAACCCGCAAGGATTCTCGGCACTGGTAATTATGTTACAGTTGTGCTATATAATGCATGACTGCAGCGGGGTTTTGCCCGGCGCGCAGCCTGAAATCAGGAAAGGCGGGATCCCCACAGACGGTTGATGTCAGCATCGAGCCGGGCCGCGACCGTGTTGCCCGATCGCTGACTACCAACGCCGTCGCTCTCGGTGCAACCAGCACCGGTCCCGCGATTGAAAGGACGTTTGCATGGTAGCCAAGGCCCACGCCTTTGACGTTGGTGACTACGTTGTCTATCCTAAACATGGGGTTGGCCGGGTGATCGAACTGCAAGAGCAGGAAATCGCCGGGATGACTCTGGAACTCTATGTGCTCCGGTTTGAAAAAGAACGCATGACCCTGCGCGTGCCGACCAACAAGGTCGAAGCGATCGGGATGCGTAAGCTATCTTCGGACAAAACCCTTCGCGAAGCGCTCGATACCTTGACCGGCAAGCCAAAGGTCAAGCGCACGATGTGGTCGCGCCGCGCCCAGGAATACGAAGCCAAGATCAATTCGGGCGATCTCGTCTCGATTGCCGAAGTGACCCGCGACCTGTTCCGCGCTGACGATCAGCCTGAACAGAGCTATTCCGAACGGCAGATCTTTGAAGCCGCCTCCTCGCGCCTCGCGCGCGAACTGGCCGCGATGGAAAAGACCGACGAACCTTCGGCGCTGAAGAAGATCCTCGCGATCCTCAACGAGCACGCGCCGCGGTACTATGCAGAAGCTGCTGCAGCGACTGTCTAGGACGGTTTCGTACCGATAGACCAAGGGCCGTCCCGGTGGGGCGGCCCTTTTTCGTTGCCCCTTGAATAGTCCGCTTTGCTGTATTATGTCGGCAATACAGATTGCAGGAGAATCGCCATGAAGTTCAAGTTCGGCCACTTCGCCAAAGCCATGGGTCCAATCATCGCGGTGGCGCTCGCCGCCGGGGTTGCGGGCTGCGACGGCTTCAAGGGTTCCAACATCAGCATCAACGGTGAAGAGGGCAAGCCGCTGGCCGAACTTGATATGTCGGGCCCCGCGCCGGATGAGCTGGTCATGGCTGGTCCCGACGAAGTCCGGGTCACCACCGGCGACAAGCTGGTTATCACGGTTGAGGGCGATCAGGCGGTCAAGGACCAACTGCGCTTCAGCATCAAGGATGGCAGTCTGGCGATCCACCGCAAGGGCGAGATGTTCGGTTCGGGCAGTCAGGTCGCGATCGTCAATGTGACCATGCCGGCGCCCAAGGAAGTAGTGATGGCGGGATCAGGCAAGATCACCGCCGCCAATCTGGCCAGCAAGGCAAATGTCACCGTGGCCGGATCGGGAACGATTGAAACCACCGCCATTTCCGGCGAATCGCTCGATCTGACCATCGCCGGATCGGGCAATTTCCGCGCTGCGGGGAATGTCAAAACTTTGGATGTGACTATCGCCGGCAGCGGGTCGGCGCAGATGGATGCACTCCGGACCGACAAGGCCGATGTTTCGATTGCGGGCTCAGGCAGCACCGCCTTCACCTCTGATGGTGAGGTTGAGGCCAACATCATGGGTTCGGGCAATGTCACGGTAAAGGGCCGGGCGCGCTGCACGCTCAGCTCGATGGGCTCAGGCAAACTGGTCTGCGAATCGCCGATCCAGCAGAAGGATGGCGATGCGCCGGCCGCACCCACGCCGCCTGAGGCACCCGAAGCTCCCGCCGCACCCAAGCCCTGAGGCGCCGCACCGCTGGCGCGGTTCAGGTCACCGCAATCGGCTTGCTGCCAGGGTCATTTTGCGCCTTGGAGCAAGCGATGCGGTTTTCCCGATTTCCTATGCTGGCAGCCTTTGCCCTTGGCGGGTGCGGCGTCGGCACGATCGTCAATGTTGTGACCGCGCCGGTCCGGGTTGCGGGCAAGGCGGTTGACCTTGCCACCACCAGCCAATCCGAATCTGACGAAAAGCGTGGCCGCGATCTGCGTAAGTTGGAGGCCCGCTATGCCAAGCTGGAGCGCGAAGCGCGGAGCGAAGGCCAGCGCTGCGCTGATGGCCAGAGCGCGTCCTGCTTCAAACGCGATTCAATCTTGAACGAAATGGATTTGATTCGCGAGCAATTGCCAGTCAGACCCGACTGATCAGGCAGCGGCCCGGCTCAGCCTGTCGTTGATCGCCAAGCCGATACCCGCTTGCGGAATCGGAGCCACTGCGATTCGAGGATGCACTGCCGCCGCCGCCGCGTGCAAGCACTCATAGAGCCGCGCCGCGGCTTCGGCCAAATCGCCAGCGGGTGACAGATTGATATCCCCCGCAATCGGTCCGAACCCAATCAGAAATTCATCCGCTCGGGCCGATTCGGCATCCAGCCGTACCGGCTTGCCCGGCGAATAGTGGCTGGCGAGTTGCCCAGGCGCCTCGATCCGCTGCGCCGCCGCGACGTCAAGCGGCGGGCCGAGCAGTTCGGTCAGTTGGGCCACCGTTACCGGCCCCGGCCGCAGCACCTGCCAGCCGGACCCCCGCAGCGCGACGATCGTGCTTTCGATCCCCGCCATGCACGCCCCGCCATCGAGCACCAGTCCCACCGCATCGCCCAGCGAAGCCGCGACATGTTCCGCCCGGGTCGGGCTGACACCGCCCGAAGCATTGGCCGAGGGCGCCGCCAACGGCAGCGCGCAAGCCTCCAGCACCGCCCGCATCACCGGATGAGCCGGACAACGCAGCGCAATCGTATCGAGCCCAGCGGTCACCGCGGGGGCGATTGGCGCGTCCGGCCGCAGCGGCAACACCAGGGTCAGCGCGCCAGGCCAGAACCGCGCCGCCAAGGCCTGTGCGCGGTCATCGAACACCGCGATGGCTTCAGCGGTGACAAAATCAGGCACATGAACGATCAGCGGGTTGAAGTCGGGGCGCCCTTTGGCGTGGTAGATTGCCGCTACGGCAGAGGCACTGTCGGCCCGCGCGGCCAGGCCATATACCGTCTCTGTCGGCAGCGCGACCAGCCCGCCGGCGCGCAACCGCTCTGCCGCCAAAGCAATCCCTGCAGCATCGGCGGCGCGGATCGAACCCAGCTGATACTTGCCCGTCATGCCCTCCCGCTATAGGCGGAATGGCTCCAAGCCAAGGAAAAGCGCCAAATGGATTTCACCCCCGCCACCGCCGACCAAGTTCTGGCGATCAAGGTCAACGCCGGAATCGAAGAGCTGGCCGCCCAGCCGCGCTTTGCCGCCGCCAGCGCCGATATGGTCGAAGCCATAGTTGAGGGGATCGGGCAATTTGCCGCTGGCGAATTTGCCCCGCTCAACCGGATCGGCGATTCGCAAGGGGCTGCGCTGGCCGATGGCACGGTCAGCCTGCCCGGCGGCTTTGCTGAGGCCTATTCGGCCTATGTCGCCCAAGGCTGGAACGCCGTTGCTGGCGACGAAGCGTATGGCGGGCAGGGCCTGCCCTTCACGCTCGCCGCCAACGTGCTGGAAAACCTGGGCGCGGCCAATATGGCCTTCAGCCTGTTGCCGATGCTGACCGTCGGCGCGATCGAGGCGCTGGCACACCATGGCTCGGCCGCGCAGCAAGCGCTGTATCTGCCCAAACTGATCAGCGGCGAATGGTCGGGCACGATGAACCTGACCGAGCCGCAAGCCGGATCGGATGTCGGCGCCTTGCGCACCACGGCGGTGCCGACTGGCGATGGCCGCTATGCGATCAAGGGCACCAAGATCTACATCACCTGGGGTGAGCATGATCTGGCCAGCAACATCGTCCACCTGGTCTTGGCCCGCACCCCCGGCGCGCCGGCCGGATCGCGCGGGATCAGCCTGTTTGTGGTGCCCAAGTTCCATGTCGGCGCCGATGGATCGCCCGGACCGCGCAACGATCTTCGCTGCGTCGGATTGGAACACAAGCTGGGCATCCATGCGTCACCCACTTGCGTGATGAGCTTTGGCGATAACGATCAATGCTATGGCGAATTGGTCGGGCATGAAAACGAAGGCCTGAAGGCGATGTTCACGATGATGAACTCGGCCCGGATCAATGTTGGCAGCCAGGGCGTGCAGATTGCCGAACGGGCGCTGCAAGCGGCCAAGGCCTATGCACTAGGCCGGGTCCAGGGCACCCGCGATCGGCAGCCTGCCGCGATTGTTGAGCACCCCGATGTGCGGCGGATGCTGCTGCGGATGCGGGCGCTGACCGAAGGCGCCCGGGCACTGCTCTATTACACCGCAGGGATGACCGATCGCGGCGCGTTGGGGATCGAGGGCGCGCAGGAACGGGCCGATTGCCTGGTCCCGCTGATCAAGGCCTGGGGCACCGACATCGGATGCGAAGTCGCGAGTTTGGGTATCCAAATCCACGGCGGGATGGGCTTTGTCGAAGAAACTGGCGCGGCCCAGCACTACCGCGATGCCCGGATCGCACCGATCTATGAAGGAACCAACGGCATTCAGGCGGCCGACCTCGTCACCCGCAAGTTGGACTATGAGCAGGGCGGCGTTCTGGCGTCGTTGTTTGCCGATGTGGCAGCCGATTGCAGCGATGCGCCGCAACTGCGGGCGCTCGCCGAAGATTGTGCCGAGGTGGCGCAGTGGATGGCGCGCGAAGCCAGCCTCGATGACAAGCTGGCCGGATCGGTGCCGCTGTGCACCATGGCTGCAACCGCAGTGGCCGGGTGGCAGCTGTTGCGCCAGGCCCGCGATGGCGGTGGGGGAGAGGCCAAGATCGTGGTTGCCCGCTACTTCGCCGAGCATCTGGCCCCCGAGGCGCGCGGGCTGAAGTCCGCCGCCTTGGCCGGTGCAGGGCTGCTCTATGCGCTTGATGCGGCGGCACTGGCCGGATGAGCGACGAACTCGCCCGGATCGCGGCAGCGCTGGAGCGGCTTGCACCGGCGGCATCGGCGGCAACCGACTGGTTGAGTGCGCCGGCCTATGTTTGGCAGGGATCGGCCCGCCGGGTTGCTTCGTTGCAAGCTCCGGCGCTAGCGCTGCTCAAGGGAATCGATGATCAGAAGGCGGCGGTAACCGGCAATGTCGCCCGGCTCGCGGCCGGCCACGCGGCGCACGATATGCTGCTGTGGGGATCGCGCGGAATGGGCAAATCGGCGCTGCTGCGCGCCGCCGTTGTGGCCGCGCAAGGCCAAGATCCGGCACGGATCGCCCTGGTCCAGGTCGCGCCAGAAGCCTTGAGCAGTCTGGCGCAAGTGTTTGGCGAACTGAGCGGCCAGCCGCGCCAGTTTCTGGTGTTCATCGACGATCTGGGGTTTGAGGATCACGACAGCGCCGGGCCGCGCGCGCTGCGGTCCTGGCTCGAAGGCGGGATCGAGGCTCGGCCCGGTAATGTCCGGATCGCGGTGACCAGCAACCGCCGTGCGATTGTCCCCCGGCACCTCAGCGAACAGGACGATCCTATCAACCCGCGCGATGCGGTGGATGACCGGCTGGCACTGGCCGACCGGTTCGGGCTGTCGATCGGCTTTCACAATTGCAGTCAGGACGATTATCTGGCGATCGTGGCCGGATATTGCGCCGAGCACGGGCTGGACTGGACCGAAGCCGCCGCGCTCGAATGGTCCAAGCGGCGCGGGGCGCGTTCGGGCCGGGTTGCCTGGCAGTTCGTCACCGAGCTGGCCGGACGCGCCGGCAAGACACTCTAGCGTTGACTATTCCCCGGCTGCGCCGGCCTTGAACGACCCGCGGTATTGCGCGGCGGGATCGCCGTTCAGTTGCCGTTGCGGCGGCATCCGTCCGACCTTGACCGGCTGGATCTTGGCTGAAGGCGCTGCGCCCGGCGCGATGACCCGCCAGACAATCCCGGCGGTGTCATCTGTCACCAGCAGTGCGCCGTCCTTGGCAAATCCAACCCAGGTCGGGCGGCCACGCGTCGTGCCATCGCCGGTCAGGAAACCGCTCAGCACCGGCACCGGAAGCCCTTGCGGATTGCCGTTGGCATCGAATTTCACGAACACCACGTCATAACCAGCCGCAGGCTTGCGGTTCCACGATCCGTGGCGGGCAATGAACGCCCCGCTAGCGAAATCGGCGCCGAGCCGTTCGCCGCCGAGCGCAAAGGCCAGCCCGAGCGGCGCGGTGTGCGCACCCAGTGCAAATTCGGGCTTGCGGACATAGCTGTCGATGAATTCAGGCGGCTGCGATTTCACCCGGTCATCGTCAAACGTCTTCCAGTAGATCCACGGCCAGCCATAGTGCGCGCCCAGCGGCACATTGGTCAGATAGTCGGGGACCAGATCGGGGCCGAGCTGATCGCGCTCGTTGACTGTGGTCCACAGCTCGCCGCTCGCCGGGTTCCAGGCGAGCCCGTTGGGATTGCGCAGGCCCCGGGCGAACTGGCGCGGGAAGCCGTCCTTGGTCAGGTCCTTCTCCCAGATTGCTGCGCGGCCTTCTTCGATTTCCATCCCGTTTTCGGCGATGTTCGAAGCCGAACCGACCGCTACGTAAAGCCGGTTGGCATCGGCGCTGAGCACCAGATTGCGCATCCAGTGATTGCCGGCCGAAGGCAGGTCCATCACCTTGCGCGGATCGCCAGCCAACGTCACTTCACCCAATTTGTAATCGAATACGAGCACCGCATCGTGGTTACCGACATAAAGCAGGTCATCGCCCCAGGCGAGGCCTGAGGGCGAGGCAAGGTGCTTGCCCTCGAGCAGGGTAAAGCGTTGCTCAGCCACACCATCACCGTCGCCATCGCGCAGCAACACCAGTCGATCGGCCGATTTGCCGCCAGAGCCCGCCCGTTCCATCAGTTTCGAGGCCACCCAGCCGGTGAAGCCGCCGCCCATGTTCGACGTGGGTGACTGGGCTTCGGCGACAATCACATCGCCATTGGGCAGCGCATGGAGAACGCGCGGATGGTCCAGTCCTTCAGCAAAGCGCTTGACCTCCAGCCCCTTGGCAGCGGTCGGCGCTTCGCCCTTGGCCCAGCCAACTGGCTTGGCAATGGCAACCGAGGGAATGGCTTCGGGCCGGGGCTTGGCGATCACCGGATCCTTGCCCGAAAGCTGCTCGGTAGTGTGCTCGGCCGGGGTCCCGCGCCAGATATAGAATACGAACCCGCCGGTCACGAGCAGGAACACGGCGAGGGCGACAAGCAGTTTGCGTTTGGTGGACATGCGCGTGTGATACTTTGTCACAGGCTAGGCGGCAACCGGAACCTAAGCTAACATGGCTGAATGTACGCTTTTGAACCAGATCCCGCCCAGCCCAAGGCCGAACTCTATCGCGAATTAAGCGATGCGGCCCGCGCCATTACTTCTGGCGAGCGCGATGGCGTGGCCAATATGGCCAATGTCGCGGCATTGCTGTGGCAATTCGTGCCCCAGCTCAACTGGGCTGGGTTCTATCGGATGGTCGATGGCGAGCTGGTGCTGGGGCCGTTCCAGGGCAAGGCCGCCTGCATCCGCATTCCGCTGGGGCAAGGTGTCTGCGGCGTGGCGGCACAGAGCCGCGAAACCCAGCTGGTTGAAGATGTACACGCCTTTCCCGGCCACATTGCCTGTGATGGCGCCAGCCAGTCCGAACTGGTCGTGCCGGTACTGCGCGACGGACAGCTGATCGCGGTGATCGATCTCGACAGCCCCGAGCTGGCCCGGTTCGACGCCGAAGACGCCCAAGGAATCGAGGCGCTGGCCGCTGCGATTTCACGAGTAATCTGAACCATCCAGCCTGCTCCGATTCGGGACAGCGCCAACACAGCGCAGTCTGGCGCTTGGTTAGGCGCGGCTTTCGATGCTAAATTCCACCTTAACGCCAGAATCATCCGGCCCGTCACCCGTCTTGGCGGCTTTAGGGGAATGTCATGTCTGTTCGTCCCGTTCGTATTATCCTGCTTGGCGCTGCTGCGCTGGGCTTTGTTACTCCCGCTTGGGCGCAGCACACCTCTTTGCCGCCCGCCCAGCCCGGGGTGATGGGTGCCACAGGACGGGTTTATGACGGCACACCGCCAGATACTCGCCCCGAGTGGCGCGGCGCGCCGCAGCCGGCGGCCCATCATTCACAGGGCCATGCCAAGCCGGGCTATGATCAGGTCGCCTGGCAGCAGCAGCGCGAAGGCTGGCTGGCCGAATGCCGCAGCCGTCATGGCAATGGCAACAAAGTTGGCGGGATGGTGATTGGCGGCGTAGTCGGCGGTGTGGTCGGCAACCGGGTGGCTGGTCGCGGCAACCGCACGGTCGGCACCGTTGCCGGAGCAGCGGTGGGCGCTGTTGCCGGCGGAGCGATCGGCGATGCTGCCGACAAGCGCGCGGCGCGCGACTGGTGCGAATCCTATCTCGATCAGCACACCTCCTGGGGTCCGGGCTACGGCCAGGCCTATGGTCAGAACGTGGTCGGCTATGGCTATGCGCCGATGACCATGATGGTCCCGGTTGCCTATGTTCAGGTTGCCGCACCCGTCCAGCAACAGCGCGAGTGCGAGGAAACGATCGTGACCGAGGAATGGGTCACCGTCCCGACCCATATCCGCTACATCCCGCCACGGCCCAAGCCGCGCCCGGACAAGCGGGTTCGGGTGAACTGAAACGCAGAAGGGGGCCAATTGGCCCCCTTCTTTTTTGTCTGCTTCGGGTGGCAACACCAGCCCGCTCCCCCGGCCCAACCCCCGATGAGGATACCCTGTGGGTGGTTGGGCTAGGGGAGCGGGCTGGTGCTGCCTTCCACGGCAGCGAAAAACCTACAGCTTGCGTCCGATAAGTTCCTTCATGATTTCGCTGGTCCCGCCAAAGATCCGGGTGACGCGCGCCCCGCGCCACATCCGGGCGATCGGGTATTCGTTCATGTAACCAGCTCCGCCAAACAGCT
>VFKS01000507.1 GCA_009885425.1 Novosphingobium sp. | reverse complement strand
GAGTGAGTCCGAGGCTCGCAGATTGGCGCCGCGAAATCAACGGAAAAGATCGAAATGCATGGCGTGCACCGACCTCAATCCATATGTTTCAAACCAACCCGCAAATAATCCCAGCCGGTGATCACGGTCAGCACCGCCGCCGCCCACAGCGTGGTAAGGCCGACGGTGTGCGGGACATTGATTGTGTCGCCGTCCAGTTCCATGTTCCACCACGGCAGCGCCTTGCCAAGGATCAGTGCGCCGAGGCAGATCATCTGGAAGGTGGTCTTCCACTTTGCGAGACGGCTGACCGGCACCGAAACCTGAATTCCGCCAAGAAACTCGCGCAAACCAGATACGGCGATTTCGCGGACCAGGATCACCCCTCCGGCGATGACGTGCATATCGCCAACATAGGGCCCGCGCAGCACGCCTTGGGCGGCGAGAATCAGGATCACTGTGGCGACCATGATCTTGTCGGCAATCGGATCGAGGAACTGGCCCAGCTTGGACACCGCCCCGGATGATCGGGCGATGTAGCCATCGAAATAGTCGGTAATACCCATCAGCGCATAGAGCACGAAGGCCATCAGATAGCCCCACTGCCAATCCGGCCACCACAACAGGAACGCCAATAGCGGCAGCGTCACGATCCGCGACAAGGTCAGGATGTTGGGAAGTGACATCATGATGTAACGGATAGCCGCGAAGTGGGGCGTGCAAAAGAGGGACTTTGGGCTTGTCCGCAATGGGCTAACCGCTAGGGTCCGGCGAAACTTGGGGCTTTGCAAAGTTCATTCATGACCACATCGACCCACCTGATGCGCAGCCGCCGGTTCGTGCCGCTGTTTGTCACCCAATTGCTCAATGCTTTCAATGACAACCTGTTCAAGAACGCGATGGTCCTGTTCGTGGTCTATGGCGTCTACAATTCCGAACAACAGGAAGCCTGGTTTTCGGCGCTGGCGACCGCGCTGGTGTTGATCCCGTTCGTGTTCCTGTCAGCCTTGGCGGGGCAACTGGCCGATATGCGTGACAAGGCGAAGATCATCCGGATCGTCAAAGCCTGCGAAATCGGGATCATGGCAGTTGGCGCGCTGGGCCTGCTGATGGCCTGGAAAGGGATCATGATCCACACCGTGGCGATCCCGCTGATGTGCGCCGCGCTGTTCGGGATGGGGACGCATTCAACTTTCCTTGGTCCGATCAAGTATTCGATCCTGCCGCAGCATCTGCACCCCGATGAAGTGCTGGCCGGCACCGGACTGGTTGAGGCTGGGACTTATGTCGCCATTCTGGCGGGCACGATCATCGCCGGATGGATCCCGGTCGAATGGTCCGCCGCAGCCGTATTGATCACCGCATTTGTCGGCTATGGCGCATCGCGATATGTTCCCCCTGCCCCGCCGCTCGATCCACCCGAACGGCTGGACCTGCACCCGATCATGGCGCCGCTCCGCTTGATCCGCGATACCTTGCGTGATCGGCGGGTGTTTCTGGCGATCATGGCGATCAGCTTTTTCTGGACGATCGGCGCGGTGCTGTTCATCCAGTTCCCGCCGCTCGCCAAAAATGTCCTCTCAGCCAGCAAGGAAGTAGCCAGCCTGTTTCTGGTGATGTTCTCGGTCGGGATCGCGCTCGGCTCAGTTTCGGTCAACGCGCTGCTAAAGGGTACGGTTTCGGCGCGCTATTCCCCGGTTTCGGTGCTGGTGATGATGGGCTTCGTGTTCGCCTTCTGGTTCGTCTGCATGCAATGGCCGCATCACAACGGACTGATGGACACCGCCACCTTTATTACCCAGCCGCTGGCGATCCCGCTGCTGCTCAGCCTGCTGGGAATTGCGACAGCAGGCGGAATGTTCGTGGTCCCACTCTATGCATTCCTGACCACATTTGTGGACAAGTCGCACACATCAAGGACGATCGCGGCCAACAATATCGTCAATTCGGGCGCGATGGTGTTGGGATCGGCTATCGCCGGCGGCCTGTCATGGCTGGGAATTCCGCTAGTCCACCAACTGCTGCTGGGCGCGGTAATGTGCCTCTATTCGGCCTGGCTCGCGGTCCAACTGGTTAGGGCCGAGCGCGCGGCTCAGGCGATATAGAGGCTGACCGCCATGAAACAGGCGCAGTAGGCCATCAGGAAATGGCGCAGACTGTCGAGCGAGAACCACGCTTTCCGCTTGATCCGAAACGGCTTCGCGCCGCTACGGACATGGGGGGGAAGCGAGGCCAGGAAACGGTTCCCGGCGGCTTCATCGGTGATGACCAGTGATCTTCTCATGCCCCCATCGTTAAGAACCTGTTGACCATCACACCAGCCTGAAAATTGCGGTTAACGGGCGGGTTCCCGCTGTGGGACAGTAACCAAACCAAGTGTTATCATGCACCACTGCGTTGCTCCGGCGCCAGTGCGGCGCTAAGGTCCGCCAATGACCTCAAACACGACAGTTAATGGCGGGCGTTTGCTCGTCGATTGCCTCATCGCCCAAGGCGCTGACCGGATTTTCACGGTGCCCGGCGAAAGCTTCCTCGCGGTGCTCGATGCGCTGCACGATTCGCCTGAAGTGCAGACAGTGATCTGCCGCCAGGAAGGCGGCGCCGCGTTTATGGCCTGCGCGGACGGGACGATGACCGGCCGGCCGGGTGTCTGCTTCGTCACCCGCGGCCCCGGCGCGACCAATGCCAGCATCGGGGTTCATGTCGCGATGCAGGATTCGCAACCAATGCTGCTGTTCATCGGCGATGTCGACCGCGGCATGAAGGATCGCGAAGGCTTTCAGGAGGTCGATTTTCCGGCGATGTTCGGCCCCTTGGCCAAGCTGGTGCTGCGGATCGACGATCCCAAACGGATCCCCGAATATGTCGCCCGCGCATGGTCAGTCGCGCTGTCCGGAAGGCCCGGCCCGGTGGTGATCGCGCTGCCTGAAGATATGCTGCTCGAAGAAGTCACCGGCCATTCCCCTCGCCCTGCGATCCACCGCCCCGCCCAGGCAGTCTGCCCTGATGCGATGGGGGTGCTGATGGACCTGTTGGCGGGAGCCGCAGCGCCAGTGGCGATTGTCGGCGGAGCTGGCTGGCATGCCAAGGCCCGCGAAGAGTTCACCCGCTTTGCCGAGCGGGTCGGGCTGCCGGTCGCGGGCGCCTTCCGCCGGCAGGACGCGATCTCTAATTCCAGTCCGGTATGGGCCGGAAACCTGGGCTATGGCCCTAACCCCAAACTGGTCGATCGGATCAAGCAGGCCGATCTGGTGATCGCCATCGGCGCGCGGCTGGGTGAGGCGACGACCGACAGCTACACCCTGATCACGCCCGAACACCCCGGCCAGACGTTGGTTCACATCCATCCCGATCCGAACGAGCTCGGCCGGGTCTATCGCCCTGACCTCGCGATCTGCGCCGATATGGCCGAATTCGCTGAGGCGGCAGCGCTGTGGGATGATGACATCGTACCGTTCGACGCTGGCGGAGCGGCCCATCAGGAATGGATCGACTGGACCAAGGCCAGCCCGGCCCCCTACCCGCTCGACATGGCCGCCTGCGTCACCGCGATGCGCGAAACGTTTCCCGGCGATGCGATCATCTGCAACGGGGCGGGCAATTTCTCGGGCTGGTGGCACCGTTACTGGCACTATGACGGCTTCCCGACCCAGCTGGCGCCGACCGCAGGCGCGATGGGATATGGCGTACCAGCCGCCGTCGCCGCCGCGCTGCGTCACCCGGAACGCGCGGTCGTTGCGCTAGCGGGGGACGGCGATTTCCTGATGAATGGTCAGGAATTGGCGACGGCAGTGCAGTATGGCTGCGATCTGCTGGTGATCCTGGTTGACAACAGCACCTACGGAACGATCCGGATGCATCAGGAACGCGAATTCCCTGAGCGGGTTTCGGGCACCACGCTGCACAATCCCGATTTCGCCGCGCTGGCAGTGGCCTATGGCGGCTGGGCGACACGGGTCGAAACGACCGATCAGTTCACCGCTGCATTGGCCGACGCGCAAGGCCGCAAGGGCCTGCGACTGCTCCATCTGATCATCGACGTCGAACAGCTTAGTGCCGGCGGCGCAACGATCTCGGGGCTGCGGGCGAGGGCGAAGACCTAAGCCTGGTGGATCGCCTTGGTGACCAGATAGCTTTCCATCCCTTCCGGTCCACCTTCGCTGCCAAAGCCCGAATCTTTGACCCCGCCAAACGGGGCATCGACCATGCTGATCGCAAAGGTGTTGATCCCGACCATTCCGCTTTCGATCCCGTCACCCAGCAGGTTGGCGGTGCGCAGGTTCTGGGTAAAGGCGAATGCGGCGAGGCCAAAGGGCAGCCGGTTGGCCTTACCGAGCGCGTCCCCCAGGTCTGAAAACGGCGCCGCCACGGCGACCGGTCCGAACGGTTCGTTGTTCATGATATCGGCGCTGTCTGGCACATCGGCCAGAAGGGTTGGCTGGAAGAAGTACCCGGCGTTGCCGCGCTTGCCCCCGGCCATGACTTTGGCGCCTTTGGCTGCTGCATCTTCGACCAAGGCCTCAATCGCTCCGGGACGGCGGACATTGGCCAGCGGCCCCATCCGGCTTTCGGGATCGAGCCCGGAACCGGCGGTCACACCGTGCGTGCGTGCGGCAAAGCCATCGACGAAGCGCTGATAGATCGATTCCTGCACGAAAAAGCGCGTCGGGCTGACGCAGACCTGCCCAGCGTTGCGAAATTTTTGCGGGACCACCAGATCGAGCGTCTTTTCCAGATCGCAATCCTCAAACACCAGCACCGGAGCATGACCGCCAAGCTCCATCGTCACCCGCTTCAGGCTATCTGCCGATAGCCGCATCAGGTGCTTGCCCACGGGAATCGAGCCGGTGAAGCTGACCTTGCGGATCACCGGGCTGGCGATCAGGTGGCGGCTGACCGCATCGGGAACCCCGTGAACGAGCTGTGCCACACCCGCAGGCAGCCCGGCATCAGCCAGACAGCGCATCAATGCGCCAGTGGAGCCGGGAGTCTCTTCAGGCGGCTTGGCAATCACCGAGCAGCCGGTGGCCAACGCCGCAGCGACCTTCTTGGCCATTAGATAGATCGGGAAATTCCATGGGCTGAACGCCGCAACCGGCCCGACCGGTTGTTTGATCACCATGGCGCGTTGGCCAGTGGGGCGGACCAAAACGCGGCCATAGATCCGGCTGGCTTCTTCGGCGCACCAATCGAAAATCTGCGCGCTCGACAGCACTTCGGCGCGAGCCTCGGCAATCAGCTTGCCCTGTTCCAGCGTCAGCAGCGTGGCGATGGCCTCAACTCGTTCACGCAGCAGGGCAGCGGTCTTGCGCAACACGGCGGCGCGCTGTTCGACCGGAGTCGCACGCCATAACAGAAAGCCCTTGTCGGCGGCATCCAGCGCGGCATCCAGATCAGCCGCGCTTGCCATCGGCACTTCGGCAATCGTTTCACCATTGGCAGGGTTGATAACCGGAAACAGATCGCGTCCTTCGCCGATCTGCCAACTGCCATTGATGAACAACGCGAGATCCGCGTCATAAGTCGTCGCCATGTCAAAAATTCCTCACGCTTGTGAGGTCAGCCTTAAGCTTCGTGAAGCGCGTTGACCAGAGTGGTGCGCAGCGCAATCAACCGCGCGCGATAGGCGAAGTTGGCGCTCATCGCCGAAAGCGGCGGGGTGCTGGCGGCAGGTTGCGGCATGCCAGCGGTGGGCTGTGGATCAGCGGCCAGACCTTTACCACCTGATTGCAGCGCCATCTTGGCGCCTTTGAGCGTATAGCCTTCTTTGTGGACCAACCGGTCAATAGTATCGACCAGCCGGACATCTTCGGCCCGGTAATAACGCCGCCCGCCGCTGCGCTTGAGCGGCTTCAACATCGGAAACTGCTCTTCCCAATAGCGCAGTACATGCTGGCGGATGCCCAACGCCTTGGCCACTTCACCGATTGTGCGCAAAGCCTCAGCGTCCTTGCCATCGGTGAATGTGGGGGCGCTGGCTTGCGTCATCCTTTGGCGATCCGTTCCTTGAGCATCTGGCTGGCCCGGAAGGTCAGCACCCGGCGCGGAGTGATCGGAACTTCGACCCCGGTCTTGGGATTACGGCCGATCCGCTGGGCCTTGTCGCGCAGCAGGAACGTCCCGAATCCGGAGATTTTGACGTTCTCACCCTTTTCAAGCGCGACCGACACATGATCGAGAATTGCCTCGACCATGCCGAGCGATTCCGAGCGGGACAGGCCCAGCTTGCGGTTGAGTGCTTCAGCCAGATCGGCCCGAGTGAGAGTAGTCATAAAACGCTCCAGCACCTTTTTCCAAAAGAGATGCGACCCCTCGATTCGTGACGATGACAAATATGTCTTCACAATGCAACGCAATCTAGGAATAACCAGAGGTTATCCGCTGGTCTTCACATCCGGACCAGACTGGCGCCCCAGGTAAAGCCGCCGCCCATCGCCTCAAGCACGACCAGATTGCCGGGCTTGATTCGACCATCGCGGACCGCCGTATCAAGCGCCAGCGGGACCGAGGCGGCCGAAGTATTGGCATGGCGATCGACCGTCAGCACCACCCGCTCGGCCGGCAAGTCCAGCTTTTTAGCGGTTGCATCGATGATCCGCTGGTTGGCCTGGTGCGGCACGACCCAGTCGACGTCGCTTGGGGCAAAACCCTGATCGGCCAGCACATTGCTCAGCACGTCGGCCAGATTGGTGACGGCATGGCGAAATACTTCGCGGCCCTTCATCCGGATGTGGCCAACCGTCTGCGTGCTGGATGGCCCGCCATCGACATAAAGCAGTTGGTTGTGCGCGCCGTCAGCGTGAAGGTGTGTCACCAGCAGGCCCGGGCCGTCTTCGGCCACTTCGCGCGCTTCCAGCACCACCGCCCCGGCGCCATCGCCGAACAGCACACAGGTGGCGCGGTCATTCCAGTCAACGATCCGGCTCATCGTCTCGGCCCCGATCACCAGCGCCCGCTCCGCCATGCCAGTGCGCAGCATCGAATCCGCCACCCCCAAGGCATAGAGAAAGCCTGAGCAAACCGCCGCCACATCAAAGGCAATCCCGCCATTCGCGCCAAGTGCATCTTGCACGATCGTCGCGCTGGCTGGGAAGGTCTGGTCGGGGGTTGCGGTAGCCAGCACGATCAGGCCGATCTGGTGCCCTTCCAGCCCCGCAGCCGCCAACGCTGCGCGGGCAGCATCGGTGGCAAGCGAACTGGTGGTTTCATCGTCACCGGCGATATAGCGCTGGCGAATCCCGCTGCGTTCAACAATCCATTCGTCGCTGGTATCGACCTGCTTTGCCAGCTCCTGATTGGTCACCACCCGTTTGGGCAGAGCCGATCCGGTGCCGGTGATGACCGAGCGGCGTATCATTCGGCCGCTCGCGGCACCGAGCGCAGGTTATCGGCGCCCAGCCGCGCAAGGTCGGCGGTGATCCGCTGGGTCAGGTCTTCTTCCAGCAGCCGGGCAGTGACCGCAACAGCATTGGCAACGCCGCCGGCGCTGGCCGAACCATGGCTTTTCACCACCACCCCATTGAGGCCCAGGAACACCGCGCCGTTGTGGTTGTTGGGATCGAGATGATGCTTGAGCAGCTCGGTTGCGGGCCGTGAGACCAGGAACCCGAACTTGGAGCGGATCGAACTGGCGAAGGCCCGGCGCAGAAGATCGGTGACGAACCGGGCCGTGCCTTCAACCGCCTTCAGCGCGATGTTGCCTGAAAAGCCGTCGGTCACCACCACATCAACTTCGCCGCGCAGCATCTTGTCGCCTTCGACAAAGCCATCGAACGAAATCGACAGCTCGTCCGCCGCAGCTTTCAGCTGGGCAGCGGCATCGCGCAGCCCTTCGGTGCCTTTGGTTTCTTCGGACCCGATGTTGAGCAGTCGAACCCGCGGAGATTCGCGCCCGGTGACAATCCGCGAATAGGCCGCCCCCATGATCGCAAACTGGACCAGATTGCGGGCATCGCATTCGGTGTTGGCGCCCAGATCGAGCATTACGATGTCATTATCACCCAGCGTCGGCAGCAGCGCCGAAAGCGCCGGCCGATCGATCCCCGGCATGGTCCGCAGCGCCAGCTTGGCCATCGCCATCAGCGCCCCGGTGTTGCCAGCGCTGACCGCGCCGCCAGCCGCGCCGGTCTTCACTGCGTTGATCGCCATGCCCATCGAAGTGGTCTTGGCCCGGCGCAGCGCCTGGGTGGGCTTTTCATCGCCCGAGACAACGTCAGGCGCGTGGAGGATTTCGCTCGCCGCGCGCAGATTTGGGTGATGCTCCAGCGCATCCTTGATGCGCTGTTCATCGCCGACCAGCAGAAATTTGAAACGATCGTGGCTGCGCCGCGCAATTGCGGCGCCTTCGATCATGACGCGCACGCCTTCATCACCGCCCATCGCATCAATCGCGATACGCGGCAGGCTCATGTGCGATTACTCCGGATAACTGGGCTTAGAGCCCGACCGCGATCACTTCGCGTCCGTTGTAGTGGCCGCAGGCGTTGCACAGGTTGTGTGGACGCTTCAGTTCGCCACAGTTCGGGCATTCGTGGAATGCGGCTACCGTCAGCGCATCGTGGCTGCGGCGCATGCCCCGCTTGGAGGGCGAAGTTTTTCTTTTGGGGACAGCCATTGCGGCACCTGTTCCTGCATTTAAACAAAAGTTCTAAGTGAACCCCACTTGGACCT
>VFKS01000465.1 GCA_009885425.1 Novosphingobium sp. | reverse complement strand
TTGGCCAACGAATTCGGCGAGCGTCTTGGGCCGCAGCGCGGCGTCAGCGTCGTCGGGGAGGCGCTGGGGAGTGAGGTGGGGGTTATCGGTCATCGAAGCCCCCCATTGGCACCAACTGCGAAGTGTTCGCCCCTAAGCCACATGACCCAACTCTCGTAGCCAGATGAATTGGTGATTATTTCAAGGATCAAACCTCCGTCAAAATTTATGCTCAAATCTCCTGTTGCCCCGTCAAACTTGAAGCCGACGACCTTTTGGTCAGAAAGCTTCTCATTTGCGACAGCAGGCGCGTCTACCGGCGCAGACAAGCCGAACCATTGGCCGTCATCTGTATCGGTTACAATTACGCCCTCGCGATCAATCAGTCGCCACTGCGAACCCACGTTGATCCTGACCTCTTCCCCTAGCCAGACTACTTGATTCCCCTCGGTCCGCTCTATTCGTGCAGAGCGATCAAGAATCTCTTCCCGGAGTTCCGCTAAGAATTGCTGCTCCTGCACATAGCGCTCAACCATCACCCCGCCGCCCTCTTCAACGCCACCCGCACCAGCGCGTTCAGCTCGGCACCCTCGCCCAGTTCATCCAGCGCCCGCGCCACGGCTTCGGTGGCGACGTTGGGCTTGAACCCCAGGTTCTGCAGCGCCGAGACCGCATCGCTGCTGGCCGACCCTGCCGGAGCCGCCGCCAGCGCAGCGCCTGCCACCGAGGGCAGTGCGCCGGCTTTGTCTTTCAATTCATTGACGATCCGGCTGGCCAGTTTTGGCCCTACCCCTTGCGCCCGCGCGACCATTGCCGCGTCAGCCCCGGCGCAAGCGCGTTGCAGTTCGTCCACGGTCAGCGCCGAAAGCACCGCCAGCGCCATCTTGCTGCCGACGCCCTGAACACCGGTCAGCAAGCGGAACCATGCCCGCTCTGCCCCGCTGGCAAAGCCGATCAGCCGCATATCGTTTTCGGAAACCTGCATATCGGTGTGGACCGAAACCCGGTCCCCCCGAATGCCCAGCGCATCGAGCGTGCGGGCCGAGCATTGGACCAGATAGCCCACCCCGCCCACGTCGATCACCGCCCAGTCAGGGCCAAAATCGTCGAGTGTCCCGGTCAGCTTGGCGATCATGGTTTGTTCTATGGACCGGCTGGCCGCCAATCGCAAGCCCGCCCGCCCCAAACCGGCTGGTGATGCCTAGAACCTGATCGGCATATCCGCGCCCAGCTTGCAGGCAAACGCCGCCGCGCCGACTTGCAGCAGCACTTCGGCATCGCCCACCTGGCCCGCAACGCGGACCAGATCGCCCATCGTCAGCGGTCCGTCCCGATCATAATAGCGCGCCGCCTTGGTCAGCCGGCTCACTTGCCCGGTCGACAGATGCCCACGCAGGAATTCTGCCGCACAACCAGCC
The DNA here is from genome assembly GCA_009885425.1 of Novosphingobium sp. Lineage (GTDB taxonomy): Bacteria > Pseudomonadota > Alphaproteobacteria > Sphingomonadales > Sphingomonadaceae > Novosphingobium. The sequence continues at coordinate 1,426 of VFKS01000465.1, read as the reverse complement.
TGATTTTCGCTCAGGCCATAGCGCATCAGCGCGTCGGAAATCTGGTAACGGCTGGCGGTGCAGCCTGACAGGGTCAGGCCTGCCAGCGCGGCAAGGGTGAGCAGTTTGAATGGCGGCATGGGGCGACTCCGTAAAAGTTGCCGCACGGCTATCTGCCCTGCGATGAACCTGCGCTGGCTGGCCCCATCAAATGCGCATGGGCAATCGCCACGGCCAAGGCATCGGCGGCGTCGGCCCCGGCCAGTTTGACCCCCGGCAGCAGCACGCCGAGCATCGCCTGAACCTGCGTCTTGTCCGCTCCGCCGGTGCCGACAATCGCCTTCTTGACCAGCCGGGCAGCATATTCTGCCACCGGCATTCCGGTGCGGGCGAGCGCCAGCAGGCAGACCCCGCGGGCTTGGCCCAGCTTGAGCGTGGACTGGGCGTTGGAGTTGACGAACACTTCTTCCACCGCGCCGCTTTCCGGGCGGTATTCAGCGATTACCTCGGCAAGGCCGCTGTCGAGCGTGACCAGCCGCTGGGCCAGACTGGCCTTGGGATCGGTCTTGATCTGGCCGTTGGCAATGTGGCTCAGCCGGTTGCCGGATTGCGCAATAACCCCCCAGCCGGTGCAAGTGAGTGAGGGATCAAGGCCGATTATGATCAACCCAGCTTTTCCATCACTTCGTCGGAGATATCGTAGTTGCCCCAGACGGTCTGGACGTCATCGTCATCGTCGAGCACGTCGATCAGCTTGAGCAGCGTTGCCGCCGCAGCCTCATCAACTTCGACTTTGAGGCCCGGCTTCCAGGCCAGCTTGACGCCCACAGCCTCGCCCAGCGTCTTTTCGAGCTCGGTGGCGACCGGGTGGAGGTTTTCGACCGCGACCCAGATCGCGTGGCCATCTTCGTCGCTTTCCACATCGTCCGCGCCAGCTTCGATCGCGGCTTCGAGAACCGTGTCTTCGTCACCCGCCTTGATCGTGTATTCGATCAGGCCGAGCCGATCGAACCCGTGGCTGACCGCGCCCGAAGCGCCCAGATTCCCGCCATTCTTGGCAAAGGCGGTGCGGACGTTGGTGGCGGTACGGTTGCGGTTATCGGTCAGCGCCTCGACAATCAGCGCGACTCCGCCCGGGCCATAGCCTTCGTAGCGGATTTCTTCGTAGTTATCGCCTTCGCCCTTGCTGGCCTTGTCGATTGCGCGCTGGATATTGTCCTTAGGCACCGATTGCGCCTTGGCCGCGTTGACCGCGGCGCGCAGCCGCGGGTTAAAGTCCGGATCGGGCATGCCCATCTTGGCCGCGACGGTAATTTCGCGGGAAAGCTTGGAAAACAAGCCAGCGCGCTTCTTATCCTGAGCGCCCTTGCGGTGCATGATATTCTTGAATTTGGAATGGCATGCCATGGGTCACTTCGCGGTCTGAAGTTACGGATGCTGCGCCCTA
>VFKS01000534.1 GCA_009885425.1 Novosphingobium sp. | reverse complement strand
GCCAACCGGCACAATCATTGTCTGGCACCACCCCGTGCCCAAGAGCCGGGGCGGGCGCGATGTCGTGCCGATGCACCCGGTTTGCCAGCAGACGCTGATCGCCAATTTCACCAATTCCGAACTGCAGCGCTATGGCATGGACGTGGAAGGCCTGCTGGCGAACCCGGCGGTCCGCAAATTCGTCGATTGGGTGGCGAACAAGGACCCCGATTTCACCGCACCACAGGCCAAAAAGCAGCGCTGAGAGGGACAACAATGATCGGATCATTTTCAGAGCAGGCCGCGCAAGACCACTTTGCCCATTGCGTGCAGGTTTTCGGCGGCATCCCGGCAACATCGCGGCGCCTGGGGATCGACGAACGGGCGATCCGGCGGTTCATCAACGGCGAGCGCCCAGTGAGTGCCGGGCTGCTGGACGACACCGTGAAAGCGCTCGGCCTGCTCATCACTGAGGCAGCAGCGGCGCAAGGACAGATTGAAGCGGGTCTGGGCGGCTAACGAAGCCGCGCCATTGCGCGCAGGCGGCACGCCCTGAGGCGGGAATGTGTTACCTTGCCTGACTGATTGGTGCGGGGCGCAGTCCAGAGCAAGTCAGTCTCTGGCAGGGTTTCCCTGTTAAATCGGAATCTACACGGAAAACTTCATTTTCTGACTGTCGATTTGGCCTGACACGGTAACTTAACGCGCGGAGATGAGCCATTGTTGCACGCCATTCCCTTCATCGCACTTGTCATGATTTTCACAGCTTCGGTGCTGAGGGGCGAAGCCATCCGGCGAAAATCGGGTGATCGCGCTTGGGCTTTTGCCTCGTCGAAGGGAAAGCAGAGGTTGGCTGGGCTGGCATTTGCTGCAAGCATCGCCGTACTCGCCATGGCGGGCGCAGTTGCCACCAAGGATGGGCGCGGGGAGTTCCCGGCTATCGCGGCGATGCTCTCGGGTGCGGGCGCGGCCATCGTAATCGTCGCGCAAATCCAGATGGGCCGGGCGTGGCGTGTAGGTGTCCGGCACGGGGACGCACCCTTGTTCATTCGGCATGGGTTGTTCCGGTTCAGCCGCAATCCAATTTTTGTCGGGATGATGATGATCGGGCTTGGGGTGGCGCTGAACGCCTCGCTGTGGTGGGTATGGCTAGCCTGGTTGGCATTCGTCGCTGCCTGCCATGTGCAGGTGCAGATCGAGGAGGCTCATTTGCACGCAAGCTTTGGCGATGCCTACCGTGCCTTCGTCCACTCAGTTCCGCGCTGGATTGGGATCGCGCGATGAACGCTGTTTGCCGCAGCGCAGCTCTCATGCTACTGGGCGAGTGATGCGGGGCCGTTTGATCTCATTTTTGTTAATGCTCGCGGTCCTGTTCGGAAGCGCGGTGGTGCCTACTATTGCCCATGCGGACGGCGGGAATGCGGTCCATGCTTGCGAGGTCCTCGACGTTCATCAAGTTGCCACGACGAGCGGCAACGACCAGCAGAGCCCCGATTCCGGGATGCTGGGAGAGGCTGGTACGCATCATCATTGCACCGCTGGCCTGATTGCAGCAGTTACGGACGTGGCCAAGGTGGCGGCTAGTAAGCAAGGCACGGCCCGGCCAGCGCCCGCGTCACTGCTCATCTCATACGCCCAGGCACCGCCCACCGAGCCACCCTCAACCTGACCCGAGCCGTTGGGGCGGGCGCGCGCGCCCGGCCCCTGAACGCGTCTATCGGTTCAGGAGTTTTTCATGTTATTCCGTTTGCGTG
>VFKS01000457.1 GCA_009885425.1 Novosphingobium sp. | reverse complement strand
GCGCAATGGACGAAGGCGGCCTCGCCAGTCTGGAAGAGGAACGCCGCCTGGCTTACGTTGCGATCACCCGCGCGCGGCGGCGCTGCACGATCCTGCATGCGGCCAACCGGCGGATCTATGGCCAGTGGACCAGCTCGATCCCCAGCCGGTTCATTGGTGACTTGCCTGAGGCGCATATCGAGCAGGAATCGACGCTATCGGGCGGGGCCTCGTTGTGGCGGGCGCAATGGTCGGAAGGCGGCGATCCGTTCGCCCATGTCGCCAGCCAACCGGGCCGCACCATGACCCGCGGCCCCGGCTGGCAACGCGCCGCCGCCCAGCCCTATGACTCCAGCCCGCGCCGTTTGCCCGAAGCCACTCGCAGCGCCGCCAGCTTCGCCGCACGGCCGCGCGGCGATGTGGGCGTGGGCGTGCGGGTGTTCCACGAAAAGTTCGGCTACGGCACGATCACCGCACAGGAAGGCAACAAACTCGAGATTGCGTTCGAAACCTCTGGGCCCAAGCGGGTGATTGATAGCTTTGTGAAGCTGGCGGACTAGCCAGTAGCAGCGAGACTCAGTTCTTCTTCCCTACGACAACTCCAGAAAACCAGATCTTCTGAGGTTGAGGGCTTGCTCCGGCAAAGGGATCGGGATTGAAGAACAGCAGCGAAAACGTGTAACCGACTTCGGCCGCATTTGGGCCGAAAAATCCGCCCGCAAAAGCACCGCTGCTGTAGTTGGGGTAAGGAGCGTTGAAGGTCCCGGAAAATTGATCGGCACTGATCGACCCGAGGCCCTGAAAAGTTCCTCTGGACCCCAGATCAAGTGTAGTCGAGATCGAGTTTGCAGAGAAATTGGCGCTAAGCGTCGCCGTTCCGGTGAATTCGCTATAGGTTGGCGGTACCGCAACGCCAGTCATCACCAACCCCGATGCCGTAGCCTGATAGGTTGCCGATCCCGATCGCGGCATGGCAGCCGTGCCGGTTGGTGTACCATAAACGAAAAATGTCTGCGTGGTGGTGCCCGAAGCGCTATCACTGCGCTTCCACAAACCAAAGCTGGTATGGCTTAGCGCAATTGGCGCAGGAACCGATGGGGCCTGGGTCAGCGCATTGCCATAGAGTGTGACATCATCCGTTACAGTGCCGCTGGTCGCGCGAAAGGCATGGGCATAGCCGGTGGCGGCGATCCGGTTACCCGCCCCCAAAGCAACCTGCGCCGTCCCGCTTTGCAGCGTATAGCTGTCAGATCCGGCATTGTAGCTAATCGTGGGTTGATCGCCCCGTCCATTCACATTGATGCTCTGCAAGGTTGCAGTGGAGGGCGCGGCGATCGGATCGCTCGAAAACTGGCCGGTATAGGTCGTCGTGCCCGTAATCGTCTGGAATGACTGGCTGACTGTCAGTGGAAAGGCGGCGGGTGCCGGGGTCGGCACCGGGGCTGAATTCACAGCGCCACCGCATGCGCTCAGTGGTACTGCCAAAATCGCTATAAGCGCTGAGTTAATCCCAACTTGCTGCATAAATATACCCACCCTTTATCGGTCGGGCATGCTTTCAGTTTTTGCTCATTGCTTCAAGGCAATTGTTCTTATTTTTCTGATGCCTGAAAAAAGTATTTTGAAATACCAGCTTTGTCGCAAAATCGAGCTTTAAAGTGCCGAAATGCCGAGGAAGCTCGGGACTGGACCGTTCCAGACGTCGTCACCCGCTTCAACAGCAGCAGCCTTGGCCTTGGGTTCCACCTTGGGCGGTTTGGTGCCGTCGCGCTTCGGGCGGTCCTGACGCGGCTTTTCATCCTGCGGGGCTTCGGCTTGAACCTCAGGCTCCTCGCGCGGGGCACGTGGTGCACGTTCCGGCTTAGCGGCCCGTGGCGCCCGTTCTGCGCGAGGGGCACGTTCGGGCTTGGCTTCGCTCGTAGCAGCGGGTTTGGCGCCCTGCCCTACTTCAAACACGGTCAGCTTGCCGCCGGTCAGCTTTTCGACATTGCCGATAGCTTCGGCGTCTTCCGGCGCGATCAGCGTGAAAGCGCGGCCCGTGGCGCCAGCGCGGCCGGTCCGGCCAACGCGGTGGACGTAGTCGTCCGGATGCCATGGCGTATCGAAGTTGAAGACGTGGCTGACGCCCTTCACATCCAGCCCGCGCGCGGCAACGTCGCTGCAGCACAGGATGTTGATCGAGCCGTCCTTGAACCGGTCAAGCTCGGCAATCCGGGCCGACTGATCCATATCGCCATGAATCTCGCCGGCCGAAAACCCGCTTTGCTTCAGGTTCTTGGCCAGATCGCGCACGGTAGTCTTGCGGTTGCAAAAGATCATTGCGGTCTTGACGTCGTCAGTCCGCAGCAGTTCCTTCAGCACATCGCGCTTCACCCGCGAGCTCGCGACCGGCACCTTGAACTGGACGATCTGGGTGTTGGTCGAGGCCGGCCGGGCCACTTCGATATATTTGGGATTGGTCAGGAACTTGTCGGCCAGCTTCTTGATCGGCGGCGGCATGGTCGCGCTGAACAGGAGGGTTTGCCGATTGGTCGGAAGCTTCGAACAGATCGTCTCAATATCGGGGATAAAGCCCATGTCGAGCATCCGGTCAGCCTCATCGATCACCAGCAGATCGCAGCCCGTGAGCAGGATCTTGCCGCGTTCGAACAGGTCCATCAACCGGCCTGGGGTGGCGATCAATACGTCGACGCCGTCTTTCAACGCCTTGACTTGATCGCCCATCTGCACGCCGCCAATCAGCAACGCCATCTTGAGATCGTGGTTGACGCCATAGAGCGCGAATTCATCCGCAACCTGTGCGGCCAGTTCGCGGGTCGGCTCCAAAATCAGGCTGCGCGGCATCAGCGCGCGGCGGCGGCCATGGGCCAGAATGTCGATCATCGGCAACACGAAGCTGGCGGTTTTGCCGGTCCCGGTCTGGGCGACGCCGATGATGTCCTTCATCATTAGCACGCTGGGGATCGCCTGCGCCTGGATCGCCGTGGGCGTGTCATAGCCCTTGGCGTGGACCGCTGCGAGCAATTCGTCGGATAGGCCGATATCGGCAAATTTCATGGGCACATTCGATTGTTAGAAGGGAAAGCGCGCCGGTCTGGTCAGGGGCGACCCCCAATGCAGCGCTGGCTTGTCGCGCGCCTTGTCCGAATGGTCCGCAAAAGTCAAGGATATGCGGGGAACGACCCGTGCCGTAAGGGCAGCCTAATTCCCGACTTGGACCAATTGGCGAAAGCCGGTGACCTGACAGGCCGTGCCGCTGCGCGATTGCAGCCGATCACGCCCGACGCAGATCTGGGCATCGGCATTGCGGGCGACGATAAAGCCAGAATAGAACTCGCGGCCCTGACAGCCCTTTTCCAGCTTGGCCGAGATCATCCGCCGGTCATTGAGGATCAGCAGCAGCCGTGAATTGTCGATCGCCTGCACCCCGGCAATCGCCGCGATCGGCAAGCAATCGCCCATCTTGCGTTCGATGAAACGCGGGCCCCGGCCACTGTCCAATTCATTGTCGATCATCATCGGATTGAGCGCCATGGGCGCCGAGCGCGGGCTGACCCGGATCGTCACGCGCTGCTGGATCGAAACCTGCTCGGCACTGACTGGTCGATGATCCTGGGCATCGACCGGCAGATCGCGCGGTGCTTCAACCACGCCAAGCGCAGGCAGCAACAGCATCAGCGGTGCCAGAACGTGCGCGAAAGTTGCCATGCCCGCTTCTTTAGAGCCCAAGATTGAACCACCGCTTAACCCCAAGACGCAAAGGCTGGCAAGGCGCCCCTGCCCTGTGCCATAGCCAAGCCGCGATGAACCTTGGCGCT
>VFKS01000425.1 GCA_009885425.1 Novosphingobium sp. | reverse complement strand
GCGCCAGACCAAAGCCCTGCCAGCCGGCGGCGAACAGGTCTTCGTCGGCCACCAGCGCCTCGATGATATCCATCGACAGTTCCAGCCGCTCAGCCTCTTCGGCGTCGATTGTAAAGTGGACGTCAGCATCGCGGGCAGTCGCCGCCAGTTCCTTCAGCAGCGGCACCAGCACCGCTTTGGCCGCTTCGGCATGGAGGAAGTCATAACGCGGGAACAACGCCGACAGTTTGACCGAAATCCCAGGCGAGCGGACCACACCGTCTCCCGCTTCCCGAGCGATCCTCACCAGCGCGGCTTCGTAGGAGCGGCGATAGGACTCGGCATCGTCAAAGGTCATCGCTGCTTCGCCGAGCATGTCAAAGCTGTGGGTCAGGCCCTGCTTGCGTTCGGGCGCAGCGCGTTCAAGCGCCTCATCGATGGTCCGTCCGAAGACGAATTGCCCGCCCAAGATCTTCATCGCCTGAAGGGTTGCGGTGCGGATCACCGGCTCGCCCAGGCGGCCGACCGCACGTTTGAGCGAAGCGCCAAACCCGCCCGCCTGCTTCTGGCTCAGCACCTGTCCGGTCAGCATCAGCGAGAAGGTCGCGGCGTTGACAAAAGTGCTGTCGCTTTCCCCGACATGTTCTGACCAGTCGATCCCGCCCAGCTTGTCCTGGATCAGCGCATCGGCGGTGGCCGGATCGGGCACCCGCAGCAGCGCCTCGGCCAAGCACATCAAGGCGATCCCCTCGTCGGTGCCAAGGCCATAGGTTTGCAGGAAGGCATCGAGCCCGCTGGCTTTGCGCGCACGGGCTCCCTCGACCAGTTTCGCAGCAATCCGGCTGGCTTCACCGTGGACGGCGCTGGCCGGAGCAGCTTGCCTGATTCGCTCGGCGATGCAGGCTTCTTCTTCCACGCGATAGGCGGCGCGCAGCGCGGTACGGTCAATCTGTCCAAGCATGGGAGCAAGGCCTAGCATTGGTTGCAGAAGAAACCAATCCTGCCGCAAACCTCCAGGAAACCAGAGCGCGCGCCGACTTGGTCAAGGCTGGGCTGGTGGCCGAAGTTATGAATGCCGCCGAAATCCGCGAGCAGAACCGCCGGGTAATGATCGGAGTTACTCCGCCTGACGCCAACTGGATTGCCTCGCGCTGCCCATCGCTTATGACGCAAGGATGAGCGCAGCCTGGCAATTCTGGATCGATCGCGGCGGGACTTTCACCGATGTGGTCGCGCGCGCGCCTGCCGGGGGCCTGCACACTGCCAAACTGCTATCCGAAGACCCGGCCCGGGCCGAAGACGCTGCGATCGCCGCGATTCGCTTGCTGACCGGCGTGGCCGAGGGTCCGCTTCCGCCCTGCGATGTGCGGATGGGCACGACCGTGGCCACCAATGCACTGCTCGAACGCAAGGGCGAACCCGCCGTGCTGGCGATCACGCGCGGCTTTGGCGACGCCCTGACCATCGGCAGCCAGGAACGGCCCGAGCTGTTCGTGCGGCAGATCGTCCTGCCCCAGCCGCTCCACACCGCGGTGATCGAGATCGACGAGCGAGTCAGTGCAGAGGGCGAAGTGCTGCGCGCGCTGGACGAAGCAGCCGCGGCACAGGCCTTTGCCGATGCGGTATCGCAGGGCTTTCGCGCGATCGCCATTGTCCTGATGCACGGCTGGCAGCATAATGCACACGAGGCGCGGCTGGCGGTGCTGGCGCGCGAAGCCGGGTTCACCCAGGTTTCGGTCAGCCACCAGCTGGCCCCGTTAATCAAGCTGGTCCCGCGCGGCGATACCACGCTGGTCGACGCTTATCTCTCGCCGGTGCTGCGGCGTTATGTCGATAGCTTCGCCGCGCAGCTCGGCGGGGCAGGCGGGGCGCTGTTCATGCAATCGAGCGGTGGACTGGTCGAAGGCGCGCGCTTTCATGGCAAGGACGCGATCCTCTCGGGTCCGGCTGGGGGAATTGTGGGTATGGCCCGCACCGCCGAAGCCAGCGGCGCCGCCCAAGTGATCGGCTTCGATATGGGCGGCACCTCGACCGATGTCTCGCGCTATGCCGGGGCGTTTGAACGCGACAGCGAAACCCGCGTCGCCGGGGTGCGCATTCGCACGCCGATGCTGCGGATCAACACTGTGGCGGCGGGCGGCGGATCGATCTGCCGGTTCGATGCCGGACGGCTGGTGGTGGGCCCGCAAAGCGCTGGCGCAGTGCCCGGCCCGGCCTGCTATCGGCGCGGCGGTCCGTTGACCGTTACCGATTGCAACGTGATGCTGGGCAAGCTGATCCCTCAGCATTTCCCCAGCTTGTTCGGCTCTGATGGAGCTCAGCCGATTGACCCTGCGGTGGTGACGCAACTGTTCACCGACCTCTCCAGACAGATCGAGGCCGAGACCGGACAGCGCATGGTGTCCGAAGCGATTGCGGAAGGGTTCGTGCGCATCGCGGTCGCCAATATGGCTCAGGCGATCCGCCAGATCAGCGTCGCGCGCGGACACGATGTAACCAGCCACGCACTGGCCTGCTTTGGCGGGGCAGGCGGCCAACACGCCTGCCTGGTGGCTGATGCGCTGGGGATCGAGACGGTGTTGATCCACCCCCTGGCCGGCGCGCTATCAGCCTATGGTATGGGGTTGGCGAGCGAAGCGGCGGTGCGCGAGGCAAGCCTTGGCCTGCCGCTCGAGCCCGGCGTCGAAGCCGCTGTCGAAGCCCTGCGCGCTCGGCTGTCCGAGGAAGCGGAGGCCCAGCTGGGCCGCGCGCCAAGCCGGGTCGAGGCGAGCCTGTTTGTCCGCCCGCTGGCTTCTGAAAATGCGATTGAACTCGCCCCTGCTCCAGCCGCCGAACTGGCCGCCGCCTTTGCATCGGCCCACCGCGCCGAATTTGGCTATGATGGCAGCGGGGCATTGGTGATCGACCGGGTCCGGGTCGAAGCCGTGGCCGAAGACGCGTCGGCATTGGCGCTGATCTGGCAGATGCCCGCGCAAACTGGCGCTATGCTGGAAGCGGCGCCGTGCTGGCTGGACGGCGCGATGCAGCAGGTGCCGGTCTGGGACCGGGCTGCGCTGGCCGCCGGGTTTGCAGCACCAGGTCCGCTGATCGTGATTGATGCGCTTGCTACCACGGTGGTTGAGCCCGGCTGGGCACTGGCGGTCGATGGCGATGGCACGCTGCGATTGACCCGCACCGCGCCGCGCGCCGCCGCGCAGGATGAATGCACCGCAGCCGATCCGATCCGGCTTGAGGTGTTCAACGGCCTGTTCATGGGCATCGCCGAGGAGATGGGCTCGGCGCTGGCCCGTACCGCCAGCTCGGTCAATATCCGCGAGCGGCTCGATTTCTCGTGTGCGCTGTTCGATGGCGCCGGGCGGCTGGTCGCCAATGCCCCGCATATGCCGGTCCATCTTGGCTCGATGGGCGAAAGTGTCGGCACGATCATCGCGGCCCGCGGCGAAGCGCGAGACGGCCGGGGAATTCAGCGCGGCGATGCCTATGTTCTCAACGCGCCATATGCCGGGGGGACGCATCTGCCCGATATCACCGTGGTCGCCCCGGTGTTTGTGGATGGCGATGGCGCAGCGCCCAGTTTCTATGTTGCCGCGCGCGGCCACCATGCCGACGTCGGCGGGATCGCGCCGGGATCGATGCCGCCGACCAGCACCAGCATCGAAGAAGAGGGTGTCCTGCTCGACAATGTCCTGCTGGTCGATCAAGGGCGGTTTTGCGAGGCGGAAATGCGCACGCTGCTCGGCTCAGGCCGTTGGCCTGCGCGCAATATCGATAACAACATCGGCGATCTGGCCGCGCAGTTGGCTGCCTGCACGCGCGGTGCAGCGGGGCTTGCAGCGGCCTGCCTCGAGCATGGCGGTGCGGTGGTAAAGGCCTATATGGGCCATGTTCATGCCAATGCCGAAGAGGCGGTGCGGCGGCTGATCGGGCGGCTCGAGGACGGCGCATTCCGGCTTGCGATGGACAATGGCGCAGTGATCGTGGTGACGGTTTCGATCGACCGCGAGGCGCGCCATGTGACGATCTATTTCACGGGCACCAGCGCGCAACTGCCCGGCAATTTCAACGCCCCGTTCAGCGTGGTCCGGGCGGCGGTGATGTATGTCCTGCGGACCATGATCGACGATCCGATCCCGATGAATGAGGGCTGCCTAGCACCGGTGACCATCGTCGTGCCCGAAGGCTGCATGCTGCGCCCGGCCTATCCCGCTGCCGTGGTCGCAGGAAATGTGGAAACCAGTCAGGCGGTAACTGATGCGCTGTTCGGCGCGTTCGGAGCGCTCGCCGCTAGCCAAGGTACGATGAACAACTTCACTTTCGGCAACGATCGCTACCAATACTACGAAACCATCGCCGGCGGCGCAGGGGCGGGGCCTGGCTTTGCCGGGGCTAGCGCGGTCCAGACCCATATGACCAACAGCCGCCTGACCGATCCCGAAGTGCTCGAAACGCGCTTTCCGGTGCTGGTCGAGGACTTCCGGATCCGCCATGGATCGGGCG
>VFKS01000039.1 GCA_009885425.1 Novosphingobium sp. | reverse complement strand
GTGATGAAGGAAGTTTACCGGCCACTGTTCCTCAACAAATCGCCGATCCTGTTCACCAGTCGGCGCTCATCCGAACTAATCAAATATGCCGCCAACGCCTTCCTTGCGGTCAAGATCACTTTCATCAACGAGATGGCCGACCTCTGCGAAAAGGTTGGCGCCGATGTTCAGGACATCAGCCGCGGGATCGGGATGGACGGGCGGATTGGGGCCAAGTTCCTCCACGCCGGACCGGGCTATGGCGGATCGTGCTTCCCCAAGGATACCCTCGCGCTGCTCAAGACCGCCGAAGACTATGAAGCCCCGACGAGAATCGTCGAGGCGGTGGTCAAGGTCAACGATGCCCGTAAGCGCGCGATGGGCCGCAAGGTAATCGAGGCGCTGGGCGGAATGGACGCGGCGCGCGGCAAGAAGGTCGCGCTGCTTGGGCTGACCTTCAAGCCCAACACCGACGATATGCGCGACGCCCCCAGCATCGCGATTGCGCTCGCGTTGGCCGATGCCGGGGTTGAGGTGGCCGGTTACGATCCCGAAGGGATGGAGCTCGCCGCGCCGTTGATGCCCGAAGTGGCGATGCAAAAGAGCGCCTATGACGCGATCGCAGGCGCCGATGCAACCGTGATCGTCACCGAATGGGACGCCTTCCGCGCGCTCGATTTCGACCGGATCAAACGGATCGCGAACGCCCCGGTGCTGGTCGATCTGCGCAACGTCTACGACCCGGCCGAAGTGCGCGCCAAAGGCTTTCAATATACCAGCGTGGGGCGGCCCTAGGCGCCGCTCACCGCGCCTTGATCCGGCTGGTCAGGTGAAACTGCCAGCAGCGATCACAGCGATAGGCGCGCAAGGGGAAGTCGGCCTTGGCAGCGGCTGCAACTGCGTCCTCACGGGCAGGGTAGCGCGCCTTTTTGGCGCAAATGCTTAGCCGAGTCCGCATCGAAATTCCTCAGCCCCAAATTTCGCCAGGGGGCCTGTAAGCCGGGTTCTGTAGCACGGACGGTATCCCAAGAGAGACCGTATCCGCACTGGCAGCCATTCCTCTAGGCCGTGCATTGCTGCGCGGCTCAAGCGACCAACCCGGGCGATCGGTGCGAAACACACCAGCTGATCCCAAGTCTCTCAACTCCGAACCAGCGCGCCGCCCCTATTCGGTCTTGCTCCGGGTGGGGTTTACCATGCGAGGACTGTTACCAGCCCCCCGGTGCGCTCTTACCGCACCCTTTCAGCCTTACCTGTGCTCGAAAGCCATCGGCGGTCTACTCTCTGTGGCACTTTCCCTAAACTTGCGTCCGGCGGGCGTTACCCGCCACCCTTATTTCGTGGAGCCCGGACTTTCCTCGCGGTTCTGACGAACCCCGCGGCTGCCCGGCCCCCTGGCGAAGGGCGCTATCTACTCTTTCCGCTGTCCCGATCCAACAACAAAGAAAACAGAATCGCCGAGCATTCCCCGTCAGCCAGCCCGTCGATGATATGCGGGCGCCACCGCCGCTGAAACGCGCGCATGGCGGCTTGCTGGTCGGATATGTCATAGCCCCAGCGCTCTAGCCCAAGGAAGAACGCGCCGTCGTTTTCGAACGGGCTGGGGGCGGTGACTCGCGGGGTTTTGAGAGTCAGGCGGTGGGCCGCCAGCAGGTCCCAGTCGAACAGTTCGCCCGGGTCTTCCTTGCGGGTCGGGGCGATGTCGGAATGGCCGACCACATTGGCGCGGGGAATGTCGTGGCGCTGGACCATGTCGGCCAGCAGCGGCAGTAGCGCTTCCATCTGGGCATCGGGGAACGGGCGGTAGCCGAATTCGTGGCCCGGATTGACCAGCTCGATCCCGATGCTGGCTGAGTTGATATCGGTGACGCCGCGCCAAAAGCTTTTCCCGGCGTGCCAGGCCCGGCGATCTTCGCGGACCAGCCGGTGGACCGAGCCGTCCTCCTCGATCAGGTAATGCGCCGATACCCCGGCCTCGGCGCTGCACAGCCGCTCCAGCGCTTCGTCGGCGCTTGGCATGCCGGTATAATGCAGGACCACCATCGAAATCGGCAGTTGCCGCTCGTTCCAGTTGGGCGAGGGAGCCTCATAGTGGATCAGTTCGGTCATTGGCGGTGCATCATCCCGGCAGGACCGCACCCATCACCAGCGCGTCGTCGCTTAGCGCATATTGCAGTCCACCGCCTTGGGCGGAGGCCAGCTGCTGGATCATGTGGGCCGGCGCAGTGCGGCTGGTCAGTTCGCCCGGATCGAGCACGCCATCGAGCGCCTTGCCGATCACCGGATCAAACGCGATTTTGGGACCGGCGGCGCGGACCACGATTTCGCTCGCCCCGTCGCGCAGTTCGGCCCCGATATCGAGCGTACCGCCACGCACCAGCGCATCGATCGCGATGTGAGAGAGGTTGAGCAGCACCTTGACCGCCGGTTTGGGCAGCACCGCCACGCCAAGCGTCCAGTTGAGCGTGATCCGGCCATTGCCCGCAACCAGCGCATCGATCAGCGCCTTGGGCTCTTCCACCGGCACGGTATCGCCAAAGCCCCCTGCCGCACCGAAGGCGAGCCGGAAGAATTTAAGCTTGTCAGCGCTGGTCCGGGCGCTCTGTTCGAGCAGCTCCATGCAGCGCTTACGCATTTCGGGGTCTTTTTCCTCAGCCAGCAGCTCAAGCCCATTGTTGAGCGCGCCAACCGGGCTGAGCAGGTCGTGGCACAGGCGCGAGCAAAGCAAGCTGGCAAGGTCGATTGCGGTGTCGGTCATCGGGTTCCCTGTAATGGCGTAAGCGCTGTCTTAGCCGTCCACGACTCGGCTGGAAAGCGCTGTGAATCCTTCTGCACCATCGCGCCACAACAACACGTTTCCAGCAGCAATAATTGCCCAAATCCGACCTGCCCGCTCAGCCATGGCATTATCTTCGCCCGATGGTTCGGCCCGGCCATTTGGGTGAGAGTGATAATAGCCCAGCACTTGCGGGCCGCCTGCCCGTGCGGCGCGGTGTGCGGCGATCAGCGTGACGGGGTCAATCTCGAAATGGCGCTGGGGATCGGGGTGGACATTGGCGGCGGGCAGCGTTGTTTCGATCCGCGCGCCCTGCCCCAGCAGCAGCCCGCAGCACTCGCGCGGGTGCGCTCGTGTCGCTTCTTCGAGCAGTGTGGCCAATGCGCCACTTGTCAGTTCGATCACCATCCCCATCTGCCTAGCAATGAATGCGGGGGAATCCATAATTACCGGCACGACCGGGCACGAGGGCGAGCGGCTCGACAAGGCGCTCAGCACTGCCAGCGGGTTATCGCGGGAACGGGTCAAGGCGCTGATGGGCGAAGGCCGGGTCAGTCTGGCCGGTAAAGTAGTCAGTCAGGCCAGCCACAAGCCGCCCGCCGAAACACCCTTCGAAATCCGAGTTCCTGCTGCGATCCCGGCCGAAGCGCAGGCGCAGGATATCCCGCTCAACGTAGTCTACGAAGACGACTATCTTATCGTGATCGACAAGCCCGCCGGACTGGTGGTCCATCCCGCCGCCGGAAACTATGACGGCACGCTGGTCAACGCGCTACTGCACCATTGCCGCGGGCAGCTATCGGGCATTGGCGGAGTGGCCCGGCCGGGGATCGTCCACCGGATCGACAAGGATACGTCAGGCCTGATGGTGGTCGCCAAGACCGACAAGGCCCACGAAGGGCTGGCCGCGCAGTTCGCTGACCATTCGATCGAGCGGGCCTATCTCGCCATCGTGATCGGCCTGCCCAAGCCACTTTCCGGCACGGTGCGCGGCAACATTGGCCGTTCGGCCACCAACCGAAAGAAGATGGCGCTAGTCGAGGACGAGCGCGGCAAGCACGCGGTTACGCATTACAAGACGCTTGAGACTTTTGACGGTGCCAGCCTGGTCGAATGCCGGCTCGAAACCGGGCGAACCCATCAGGTCCGCGTTCACCTTGCGGCAAGTGGTCATGCGCTATTGGGCGATCCTGTTTATGGACGCACCCACCAGCGCCACCATGCGCTGCTCACCCAGCTTCACTTCAACCGTCAGGCGCTGCACGCTGCAGTGCTGGGTTTTATCCACCCCGTCACGGGGGCAGCAGTTCGCTTTGAGAGCAAGCTGCCTGCCGATATGGCGGGGCTGTTGGTCGAATTGGGGAACCAAAGCTGATCTATTGTGGTATAACACTTCTCTGTGTGGCCTGACCGCCGCGGACGCCTATTAAGGGTCTGGCAAGGGTGGGCTGACAATGAAAGGACGAGTGAACAAGATGTCCGAAGCCAAGACGAAACTGCCCGCCACCGGTGGCACTGCCATGCCCGCGCTTGGGCCTGAGCAGAGCCTCAACCGCTACCTGGCCGAAATCAAGAAGTTCCCTGTGCTGACCGCTGAGCAGGAATACATGCTCGCCAAGCGCTATGCCGAACATCAGGATCCCGAAGCGGCCAAGCAGTTGGTCACCAGCCACCTGCGCCTCGTCGCCAAGATCGCGATGGGTTACCGCGGCTATGGCCTGCCGGTTTCCGAGCTGATTTCCGAAGGGAACATTGGCCTGATGCAAGGGGTCAAGAAATTCGAGCCCGATCGCGGCTTCCGCCTCGCCACCTATGCAATGTGGTGGATCAAGGCGTCGATGCAGGAATTCATCCTGCGCAGCTGGTCGCTGGTCAAGATGGGCACCACCGCGGCGCAGAAGAAGCTGTTCTTCAACCTGCGGCGGATGAAAAAGAACCTCGATGCTTATGAGGATTCGGATCTTCACCCCGATCAGGTGACCAAGATCGCAACTGACCTGGGCGTGTCAGAGGTCGAAGTGGTCAACATGAACCGCCGGATGATGATGGGCGGCGATGCCAGCCTCAATGTCTCGTTCAATGACGAGGGCGAGGGCCAGTGGCAGGATCTGCTCGAAGACAATGGACCGTTGCAGGATCAGATCGTCGAAGAGGCGCAAGAGGCTGGCAATCGCCACTCGCTGCTGCTTGAGGCGATGGACAGCCTGAACGACCGTGAACGCCATATCCTGACCCAGCGGCGGCTGACTGACGATCCACAGACGCTGGAGCAATTGAGCCAGGAATATGGCGTCAGCCGTGAACGGGTTCGCCAGATCGAGGTCCGCGCGTTCGAGAAACTGCAAAAAGCAATGCTGCGGATTGCGGGCGAAAAGCGGCTGTTGGCCGCAGCCTGACCAGCTAGATTTGTCCGCCGGAACGGCTGTCGAGCGGCAAATTGTGCCTTTGACGTAACGAGATCGGGGCGATGTCTGATTTTCCTAGGCATTTTCCCCGATTTTTCTCGAATCCGTCAAAGAAATGCCGCACCTTATGCGCTAGGTGCGATTCGGTAGTGTTCGCCCGCTATCCGTTCAACGCCGGTCCCGGCGGCAAAGAGAGGCATTTATATGCGCAAGCTATTCCTGGGGGTCGCATTGGCCTCAACCGCACTGGCCAGCCCGGCCCTTGCGCGTGACGATTCGTGGTACGTCGAAATCGATGGCGGGGTGGTGTTCGTCGATGACATGCACTTCGCGCTCAAAAGCGCCAGCACCGTATTTCAGCGTTCGGCTGGCGCAGAAGTGGCTGATGTCCGGACCAAGACCGGTTACGATATCGGCACTATTGTCGGTTACGATTTCGGCAGTTTCCGGCTTGAAGGCGAAGTCAGCTATCGTCGCGCCGAAGTGCAGCAGATCAACTCCAATTTGGGTCGCACGGGCGTTCAGCCAGTCACCTCTCCGTTCGGCAAGGTTAGCTCGTTCAGCGGGATGCTGAACGGCTTTGTCGAAACCGGTGATGATGATGGCTTGCAATTGTATGTCGGTGGCGGTGTCGGCTATGGTCGGGTCAAAGTGCAGGTCAGCGGTCGCACTTCGCCGAACCATCTGATCGCTATCGACGACAAGGACGATGGTTTCGCCTGGCAATTGCTGGCTGGCGCTCGCATCCCAGTCACCGATCATATCGACCTCGGCCTGAAGTACCGCTTCTTCAACCAAGCCAATGTCGATGTTCCGTTGTACCTGACCTATTCGGGCGGCGCGACACCGGTGACCACCTCAGACACGGTTCGCACCCGCTGGCGGAGCCATTCGGCGCTGGTCACGCTGGGCTATAACTTTGGCGGACGCCCTGCGGCACCAGTTGTGGTGGAGAGCTATCCCGCACCGCCCCCGCCGCCGCCAGCACCGGTTGAAGCTCCGCCTCCCCCAGCGCCCGTCTGCGAAAAGGGTCCGTACATCGTGTTCTTCGACTGGGATAAGTCGGACATCACGCCGGAAGCCGCTTCGATCTTGGATTCGGCCGCTGCTGCTTATGGCAACTGCGCCAATGTCCCGGTCATGCTGG
>VFKS01000514.1 GCA_009885425.1 Novosphingobium sp. | reverse complement strand
CGGTGATCCGCCAGTGCCGGGTCAGCAGTTGGACCGCCTCGTCCGAACCGTTCTCGATCCTGATGTGATAGACCCAGAACCACTTGCCGACTTCGATGTGCGATTGCTCAGGTAAAAAATTCGCCGCGACGCGCACGGTGATGCCTTCGGTGATGGCAGCGTGTTGGAACAGTTCCTTCATGGCGGCCAAGGTAGCGATTGCCCCGCGCCCTCGCAATGGGGGGAATAGGTTTGCAGTGGTATTGGCGGTGGGCGCGGGCTTTGCTAACGCCGCGCCATGCAAACATCCCTGCCCGTGACCGAACTGTTCCTGCTGGCGCTGATCATCATCTTCGCGCTGCCCTATGCCGTCTGGCGCCTGCTGCGGACCGATTATTGGGCGCCCTTGGTGGTGGTCCAGATCATCGCCGGGATATTGCTAGGGCCGGGTGTACTCGGCGCAGCCTTTCCGGCCTACTACGCGTTTATTTTTGCGCCGCCGGTGATCGGCGCGCTGAACGGGATCGCCTGGTGGGCGGTGATGCTGTTCGTGTTTGTAGCCGGACTCGAGCTTGATCTGGAAGAAGCCTGGAAATGGCGCGGGGAGACGCTGATCACGTCCGGCCTGGCGCTTGGTGCGCCTTTGCTGCTGGGGGCCGGTGCTGCCTGGTTGCTGCTCGTGATGGGCGCTCCGGCTGACTGGATCGGCGCCAAAGGGGCGACCTGGCAGTTCGTGCTGGGGGTCGGGATGGCTTGCGCCGTCACTGCGCTGCCCATTTTGATCCTGCTGATGCAAAAGCTGGAAATTCTGCGGACCGCACTTGGCCAGCGGTTGCTGCGCTATGCCAGCCTTGACGATATCCTGATCTGGGGCGTGCTGGCGCTGATCCTGCTCGATTGGGAGCGGATCGGGCGGCAGGGCGCATTCCTGATCGGATTTGGCATAGCCGTGGTGCTAGTCCGCAAACTGATCGTGGCGATCCCGCCGCGCGACCGCTGGTACGTTGGGCTGGTCTGGCTAGCGGGCTGCGGCTACCTCGCCGATTGGTCGGGGCTGCATTACATGGTCGGGGCGTTTCTAGCCGGGGCAGCGCTTGATTCCAAGTGGTTCGGGGGCGGCGAAATTGACCGGTTCCGCGATGTCGTGCTGCTGGCTTTCATGCCGGTGTTCTTCCTCAGTACGGGGCTGCGGACCAGCTGGGACATGGGCGGTTATACCGCCTTTGTCGCCGCCGCGCTGTTGCTCGCGGCGATGATTATCGGCAAGCTGGCGGGGGTCGGCATAGCCGGAAAAATCCTCGGCTGGAGCAAGGGTGAAGGCTGGATCATCGGCTGGCTGCTGCAGACCAAGGCGCTGATCATGATCATCTTCGTCAACGTCCTGCTGGACAAAGGGATCATCACCAGCGGCGCCTTCACCGCGCTGCTGCTGGCGGCGATCGGCAGCACGATGTTGACCATTCCGATTGTCACCCCGGCGCTGAAAAAGCTGGAAGGGTTGAAAAGCAAGGCGGGGTAGATCCTTGCCGTTCGGGTGAGGGTTTACAGCCCCACCGCTTTCAGCGCCTGATCCAGATCCTCGATCACATCCTGCGGGTCTTCCAGCCCGACATTGAGCCGCAGCATCCCTTCGGTCACGCCCATTTCGGCCCGCACTTCGGCGCTGACCGAATAGTGGGTGGTGCTGGCGTTGTGGCACATCAGGCTGCGCGAATCGCCGATGTTGTTTGAGATATCGATCAGCTTGAGTGCGTTGAGCAGGCCATGGGCCTGTTCCCGCCCGCCATCGACTTCAAACGAGAAGATCGACCCCGCCGCGTCCATCTGCTTCGTCGCCAGCGCGTGTTGCGGATGGCTGGGCAAGAACGGATGGTTGATCCGCGGCACCCGCCCTTCGAGGAACTGGCCGACCTTCAGCGAGTTTTCGCTCTGCCGGATGATCCGCAGGTTCAGCGTCTCGAGCCCCTTCAGCACCACCCAGGCGTTGAATGGCGAAAGGTTCGGCCCCGTGTTGCGCTGGAACGGCAGCAGCACGTTGTTGATGAACTCAGCGCTGCCCGAAACCGCCCCGGCCAGCACCCGCCCCTGCCCGTCCATCATCTTGGTCGCCGAATAGGCCACCACATCGGCGCCCCATTCGATCGGCCGCTGAAGGGCCGATGTGGCAAAGGCGTTGTCGACCACCGAAGTAATCCCCCGCGCTTTGGCGAGGCCGCAAACGTAGCTCAGATCGACGATATCCATCGTCGGATTGGCCGGGGTTTCAAAGAAGAACACTTTGGTATTGGGCCGGATCGCGGCCTCCCACTGGGCATTGTCGCGCGCATCAATCGTGGTCGCCTCGATCCCGAAGCGCGGGAACAGCTGATCGATCAGCCAGCGACATGATCCGAACGCGGCGCGGCCCGCCACAACATGATCCCCGGCCGAAAGCTGACACAGCAGCGCCGTGGTCATCGCCGCCATGCCCGATGCCTGGACCCGGCAGGCCTCTGCGCCGTCCATGATTGCAATCCGCTCTTCGAGCATCGCCACGG
>VFKS01000217.1 GCA_009885425.1 Novosphingobium sp. | reverse complement strand
GGCCTGATCAGCGCGAATAGAATTCGACGACCAGGTTTGGTTCCATCTTCACCGGATAGGGCACTTCATCCAGCGACGGAACGCGGACGAAAGTGATCTTTTCGGTGCCGTCCTGCGCCACGTAATCGGGCACTTCGCGTTCCGGCAGGCTCTGCGCTTCGGCGATCAGGGCCATTTCCTTGGCCTTCTTGCCCAGCGTCAGCACATCACCGGGGCGCACGCGGCGGCTGGCGATGTTGCACTTCACGCCGTTCACATAGATGTGGCCGTGCGAAACGATCTGACGGGCCGAAAACACGGTCGGCGCGAACTTGGCGCGGTAGACAACCATGTCGAGACGCTGTTCGAGCAGGCCGATCAGGTTCTGACCGGTATCGCCCTTCATCTGCGCAGCTTCCTGATAGGTGCGCTTGAACTGCTTTTCGGTGACGTCGCCGTAATAGCCCTTGAGCTTCTGCTTGGCGCGCAGCTGGATCCCGAAGTCCGAGATCTTGCTCTTGCGGCGCTGGCCGTGTTGCCCTGGACCGTACGAGCGGCGGTTAACCGAGCTCTTGGGACGGCCCCAGATGTTTTCGCCCATACGGCGATCAAGCTTGTACTTCGATGCATGACGCTTTGACATTGCGTAGTCCTTCAATTTGCTACCCGTGGGCGTAGGCCCACAAGCTGTAAACACGCGGCGTTTTGCCGTCGTTTCTAGTCCGGAACCGCACCATTCCGCCACAAGGGCTGAATGCGAGACAGGCTTCACCGGAGTGCCCGCTCAATTGCGAAGGGGCGCCCCTAACCGGGGGGCGACCAAAAATCAAGGGGTGATCGGCACTCAGTCGTCTGCAGAGTTACCCTGAGAGCGAATTGGTGTGCCCGGATTGGTCCGATCATAATCGAGATCAGCCTGATCGCGCTCTTTCCATTCGGCTTCGGTCTTGCAAACGCGCTTGCCGGGGAAGTGGCTGCCGGTCCGCGACGGGGTTTCGCGGCAGATCTTTTTCACTTTGACAGGCTTTGGCGCTTCATCAGCGACGGCAGCGGTAGGAGCGATCAGGGCCAGGGCGAGTGGCAGCAAAGACAGGCGCATTCAAACGACCTCACGGTTGGTTTCGGCCTCGGCAATAGCAGTTGCGACCCGTCGCGCCTAGTCGCGCCGCGGCCCTTTTCGCAGCGCTGACAGCACCCCGCGCAGGGTCCGCACTTCCAGGTGATCCCAGCCCGGCTTGGTCAGGATCGACCGCAACGTCCGCCGGGTCACGTCCGATTTGCTGTCCGGCATAAAGTATTCGGTCGGCTCCAGCATCGAGACCAGTTGCCCGATCATCCCTTCAAGCACCTCTTGCGGGGCCGGGGGGAGAATTTCCTCGGCAGTGGGCTGGGCCAGCGCCACGCCCTTGGACCATTCATAAGCGCACAGGATCACCGCCTGGGCCAGGTTCAACGAGGCGAATTCGGGGTTGATTGGCACTGTGAGGATCGCGCGGGCCAAGGCAACATCGTCGCTGTCGAGGCCGCTGCGCTCCGGGCCGAAAACCAGCGCCGAGCGGCCCGGGTCACGATGGATTGCCAGCGCGGCTTGCTCCGGGGTGACAACCGGCTTGGTAACCCCGCGTTTGCGCACTGTGGTGGCATAGACCTGCGCGCAATCGGCCACGGCCTCGGCCAAAGTGTCAAACACCTGTGCCCGTTCCAGCACGACATTTGCCCCCGCAGCAGCGGGGCCGGCACTGGGGTTAGGCCAGCCATCACGCGGGGCGACCAGCCGGATTTCAGTGAGCCCGAAGTTGAGCATCGCCCGCGCCGCTTTGCCAATATTCTCACCCAGTTGCGGCCGCACGAGCACGATGACCGGTTGGTTGGTCTGCGTTTGGCTCGCCGTAACTGGCGCAGCCATTCGGGAAATTGGCGCTCTGGTCATCAACTGGGCGGCGAGGCTTTCATCGCCCGCGATCAGAGCCTCGCGCTTGGCCCGCGACCAGCCTTTCAGTCGGCGTTCTGCGGCAAAGGCGGCAGGCTGGTCCGCGAACGGCGCCGACCAGGCCAACGTGACCGGCTGCCGCTTGGTGGTATAGTCATCAAGCGTTCCGGCCTGATGCTGTGCCAGCTTGAGCGCAAGGTCGTCGGTATGACCAACGTAGTAGGATTCGTCTCCGCAAAGCAGCATGTAGGTGACGAAGGGACGGGTCATTACCGACTACTCTCCCCCAGCATCTTTAACCGTGCTGGCAAAGTCTTCAAAATCCTTGGCCTCGGTAAAGTCGCGATAGACCGACGCAAAACGGATGTAGGCCACGGTATCGAGCGCGCGCAGGCCCTCCATGACCATTTCGCCGATGGCTTTGGCTGGGACTTCGCTTTCGCCCAGCGTTTCGATCTGGCGCTGGATGCCCGAAACCAGTTGATCGAGCCGTTCCTGTGCCAGCCCGCGCTTGCGGCAGGCCAGCGCGACCGATTGGTCGATCTTGGTCCGGTCAAAGCTTTCACGGGTGCCGTCCGATTTGACCACGGTGATCTCGCGCAGTTGGACCCGCTCGAACGTAGTGAAGCGCGCGCCGCAGCCATCGCACTGGCGGCGGCGGCGGATTGCGGTGTTGTCCTCTGTGGGCCGCGAATCTTTTACCTGGCTGTCATCATGGGCGCAGAACGGACACCGCACCTAGGGCCGCACCCTCTTGTAGAACATCACGCCCAGACCGATCACTAGCCCGGCCGGAATGCTCAGCACCGGAAGCAGCAAGCCCGCCGCCGCGCCAACTGCGCCGCCGAGCAGCACTGGCTTGGTCGAAGGGTGACGCATGCCGTCCTTGGCCATGCCGCTGATTTCGGTCTTGGCATCTGCTACGAAGTCATTGCTCATTGCCTAAACTCCTGGATAGATCGGAAAGCGCCCGCACAGCTCTTCCGCTTGCGCGCGGACCCGGGCTTCGATCTGACCGTCGCCCTCATCGCCGTTGCGCGATAGGCCTTCTACCACTTGTGCGATCAGCGCGCCAATCTGGCGGAATTCGTCTTCACGAAAGCCGCGGGTAGTGCCGGCCGGTGTGCCCAAACGGATCCCCGAAGTGACGAACGGCGAACGGGTGTCATAAGGGATGCCGTTCTTGTTGCAGGTCAGGAATGCGCGATCGAGACCCTTTTCCGCAGCCTTGCCGGTGACGTTCTTGGCCGATAGGTCGACCAGCATCAGGTGGTTATCGGTTCCGCCCGAGACGATCCGCAGGCCCTCGTCGGTCAGGCTGCTGGCGAGCGCCTTGGCATTGGCGACGATCTGCGCGGCATAGGCCTTGAACTCTGGCTTCAGCGCATCGCCAAACGCAACCGCCTTGGCCGCGATAACGTGGACCAGCGGCCCGCCCTGTAGCCCCGGAAACACCGCCGAGTTGAACTTCTTGGCCAGCGCTTCGTCGTTGGTCAGGATGATGCCCGAGCGAGGCCCGCGCAGGCTCTTGTGGGTGGTAGACGTAACAACATGCGCATGGGGGAAGGGCGAGGGGTGCGCGCCGCCTGCGACGAGGCCGGAGAAGTGCGAGATATCGGCCAGCAGGTAAGCGCCTACCTCGTCAGCGATTTCACGGAACCGCTGGAAATCCCAGTGGCGCGAATAGGCCGTGCCGCCGCAGATGATCAGCTTCGGCTGATGTTCGCGCGCAAGAGCCGCGACCGCATCCATGTCGATCAGCTCGTCTTCGGCGCGAACCCCATAGGCAACCGGATTGAACCACTTGCCGCTCATGTTGACGGGGCTGCCGTGGGTCAGGTGCCCGCCCGAATTGAGATCGAGCCCCATGAAGGTATCACCGGGATTGAGCAGCGCTAGGAACACCGCCTGGTTCATCTGGCTGCCTGAATTGGGCTGAACGTTGGCGAATGCGCAGCCAAACAGTTCCTTGGCCCGCTCGATCGCCAACGTTTCGACCACATCGGCATATTCGCAGCCGCCGTAATAGCGCTTGCCCGGATAGCCCTCGGCGTACTTGTTGGTGAAGATTGATCCGGTCGCTTCAAGCACGGCGAGGCTGGTGATGTTCTCGCTCGCGATCAGCTCGATGGTATTGCGCTGGCGTTTCAGCTCATTCTGGATCGCCGCGTGGACCTCGGGATCGGCTTCGGCCAAATGGGCAGTGAAAAATCCGGCGGAGCGGACGGCATCAGTCATCGGTGGCAAACCTTCAGATCGAGGGATTGGAGAGCTTGTCGACGCGGCCGATGTGGCGGCCGCCGCCGAAGTCGGTGGAAAGAAACGCATCTAGACAGGCCTTGGCCATGTCGATTCCGGTCAGACGCGCGCCCATGGCAAGGACATTGGCGTCATTGTGCTCGCGTGCCAATGTGGCCGAAAGGGGTTCTGACACCAGTGCGCAGCGACATTTGAGATTGCGGTTGACCGCAATCGAAATGCCTATGCCGCTGCCGCACAGCGCGACACCGCGCTCCACCGTGCCATCGGCGACGACTGATGCCAGGCGGTAACCAAAATCAGGATAATCGACCCGGTCAGCCGTCTCCGGCCCCAGATCGGCAACTTCGTGCCCCAGCGAGATCAGATACTCGCGCAGCTCGGCCTTCAGGTCGAAGGCGGCGTGATCTGAGGCGATGGCTATGCGCATGGGTTAGGCTGCCTGCAATTGGGGAGAATCGCTAGGCGTCCTTTAAGCGCGCCGGGGCGGCATTTCCAGTGCGGCGCTGGCGCTTTCGACGAAAAAGACTGCCCGGTGCTTGACAGCAGTAACACACCTGTCCAGCCTCGCATCAAGAGGGAGAGCAATGATGAAGGCAAACCGGGGTTTGATCGTCGCGCTGGTACTGGGGTTGTTGCTGGGGATCTATGCCACGATCCCGCCCGCGCCTAGGCCGGCCGAAGCACCCGGTGCGCTGTTTTCTGCGGGCCGTGCGATGGCTGACGTCAGGGTTATTGCCGCCCGGCCGCATCCAACTGGCAGCGCCGAGAACGCCGAAGTGCGGCGGCATCTGCTGCTGCGGATGAGCGCGCTGGGGATGGAAGTGCAAACCGAAGCGGCACTGCTCCCGGCCAAAGGGTTGGAGCGGCTCAACCGTTGGTCCGGGCGCAGCGACTCTGCCGTCACCATGACCAACGTCATCGGCATTCTGCCCGGGCGCGACCGTTCGCTGCCAGCGGTGATGCTGATGTCGCACCACGATACCGTCTGGGGTTCGCCCGGCGCCGCCGATGATACCACCGGGGTGGCAGCCAGTCTGGAAGTGGTTCGCGCGGCCAAGGCCAAGGGCCAGCCTGAGCGCGATCTGATCGTGCTGGTAACCGATGCCGAAGAACTCGGGCTGATGGGGGCCAAGCATTTCTTCGCCAACAATCCGCTGCGCAGCCGCGTTGGCGCGATCATCAACCTTGAGGCTCGCGGCGGGGGCGGGAGGGCCAGTATGTTCCAGACCTCTGCCAACAACGGCGCGGCGATGGAGCTTTATGCCACCCATGTGCAGCAACCGGCGGCCTCGTCAGTGGCCGCTTTCATCTATTCCCTTCTGCCCAACGACACCGATCTGACCCCGGCGCTGGAGGGCGACTACACCGCCTATAACATCGCCTTTATTGGCCGCTCGGGGCTATACCATTCCCCGCTGATCACGCCGGACCGGCTCGATCAGGGATCGCTGCAGGACATGGGGGATCAAGCGCTGGAACTGTCCGGGGCGCTGCTGGCCAAGGACGGCATTCCGGGCAAGGCGCCGGACCGAGTGTTCTTTGACTGGCTGGGCGTGACGACGATCCATTACGCGGCCGGGTTGGGCTGGCTGATCCTGGTGGGAGCAGTGGGCGCATTCGGATTTGCCCTGCGCCGCGATGGAAGCAAAGGCCTTGGCGTCGGAATGCTGCGGTTTGCGGCCTTGACCGTGGTGGCCGGACTGTTGAGCTATGCCTTCAACTGGATCTCACTGGGTGGAGGTCAAGGCGAGTATTATGACAGGCTGGCTGCAATCCCGCGGCTGGAAGTGATCGCCGCCTTGGCCTGTCTGGCCGCCTTCGCCGTTGTTATCGGCACTTGGCGGGCAAGCACCGGCGCGATTGTCGGTTTTGCAACGCCGTTGCTGGTGCTGGCGATCTACGGACAAGGCGTCGCCCCGACCGCGATCTACTTTGTCGCGCTGCCTTTGTTGCTGGTGGCGCTGGCCATGGTATTGCCCGCTGGGAAGCTGCGCAACTACGCCGCAATTGCGGTTTGTGCCGCAGTGATCAGCTATATGCTCCCGTTTGCTCATTTCGCGATGCAAGGTGTCGGGGCCGGGAGGCCCTATGTGGTGGTGCTGCTGTTCGCTTTGATCGTTCTGGCGGTGCTGCCGCTGTGGCAGGCGGTGGATCAGCGTAGGGCGCGGCTGACAACGGGCGTTGCTGCTGGGTTGGCGCTGGCGCTTTCGCTATGGGTGCTGCTCGATGCGCCAGCAGATACCGTTGCGGTCTATGCCGATAACAAGGGCTAAACCGAAGACGGCCCGGATCGCTCCGGGCCGTCTTTGATTGTTCGTATCCTGGTTACTGATCCAGGAAACTCCGCATCTTGCGTGACCGGCTCGGGTGCTTGAGCTTGCGCAGCGCCTTGGCTTCGATCTGGCGGATACGTTCGCGGGTGACGCTGAACTGCTGGCCGACTTCTTCGAGCGTGTGATCGGTGTTCATCCCGATCCCGAACCGCATCCGCAGCACGCGTTCTTCGCGCGGGGTGAGCGATGCCAGCACTCGGGTGACGGTTTCCTTGAGGTTGGCCTGGATCGCAGCATCAACCGGGATCACCGCGTTCTTGTCCTCGATGAAATCGCCCAGATGCGAATCTTCCTCGTCCCCGATGGGCGTTTCAAGGCTGATCGGTTCCTTGGCGATTTTCATCACCTTGCGAACCTTTTCGAGCGGCATCGACAGACGCTCGGCCATTTCCTCAGGGGTAGGCTCGCGGCCTTGCTCGTGCAGGAACTGGCGGCTGGTGCGGACCAGCTTGTTGATCGTTTCGATCATATGGACCGGGATGCGGATCGTGCGGGCCTGATCGGCGATCGAGCGCGTGATCGCCTGCCGGATCCACCAGGTCGCATAGGTGCTGAACTTGTAGCCGCGGCGGTATTCGAACTTGTCGACCGCCTTCATCAGCCCGATGTTGCCTTCCTGAATAAGGTCCAGGAATTGCAGGCCGCGATTGGTGTACTTTTTAGCGATCGAGATCACCAAACGCAGGTTCGCTTCAACCATTTCCTTCTTGGCGATCCGCGCTTCGCGTTCGCCTTTCTGGACCATGTTGACGATCCGGCGGAACTCAGTGAGCGCCATGCCGGTGGCCGAAGCGATGTCGGACACTTCGGCGCGAATCCGCTCAACTGCCTCGATTTCGTTCTCGGCAAAGGCGGCCCACTTCTTGTCCTTGCCAGCCTGCCCGGCGAGCCAGGCATCGTCGAGTTCGTTGCCGACGTAGCTATCGAGGAAGTCCTTGCGGTTGACCTTGTGGCGTTCGGCCAGACGCAGCATCTGTCCGCCCAGCGCGGTCAGGCGCCGGTTGAAGGCATAGAGGTTATCGACCAGATATTCGATCTTGGTGGCGTGAAACTGCACAGATTCAACATGCGCGGTCAGGTCTTCGCGGAGCTGCTGATAGGTCTTCTCGCGGGCCGCGGAAAAGGCCCCGCCAGCACCCATCACGTCGAGCCGGTCTGCCTGAATCTTCTCAAACTTCTTGAACAGCGTGGTGATTTCGGCAAACTTTTCGAGCGCCAGCGGCTTCAGCTGGGCTTCCATCTGGGCGAGGCTGAGGGTGTTGTCCTCTTCCTCTTCCTCAACCGGACGGCGGGCGCGGCGTTCGATGCCGTCCTCGTCTTCGTCCTCGTCAGCGGCAGGTTCTTCCTCAACTTCCTCCTCTTCCTTGTAGGAAGGGCCGGCGGTGGCTTCGGTAATTTCGCCGTCGCCGGTTTCTTCACCGTCTTCGGTCAGGTTTTCGGGCGCGGGTTCCTTTGACAGCATGGCATCGAGATCGAGGATCTCGCGCAGCTGCATTTCCCCGGCGTTGAGCGCTTCGGACCACTGGATGATCGCGTGGAAGGTAATCGGGCTTTCGCACAGCCCCAGAATCATCGTGTCCCGGCCCGCTTCGATCCGCTTGGCAATGGCGATTTCGCCTTCGCGGCTGAGCAGTTCGACCGCGCCCATTTCGCGCAGGTACATCCGCACCGGATCGTCGGTCCGGTCGATCGTTTCTTTCTTCTTTTCGATCGCCGGGCGTTCGGCCCCCATCGATTCGGACTCATCGACCTCGTCGACTTCCTTCTCTTCGGGGTCGATCGCGTCTTCGTCTGATTCGACGATGTTGACGCCCATTTCGCTGATCGCGGACATGATGTCTTCGATCTGGTCGGTGGACATCTGATCCTGTGGCAGAGCCTCGTTCAGCTCGTCCATCGTGATCACGCCGCGCCGCTTGGCGCGGGCGATCAGCTTCTTGATCGAGGCTTCGTTGAGGTCGATCAGGGGCGCATCGCCGCCATCCTTTTCGCCACCCGAGATATCGTCTTCGTCCATTAGTCCGCCGTCTTTTGAGAGGCCGCCCCGGATGGAGCGGCTATCCGCGCGCTGGCCATTTGCCGCAAGCGCGCATCGAATTCCAGTTTTCTCTTCAACAGCCTCTGCTGTTCAGCATAGGCCCCATCCGAAACGTCCCGTTCAAACCGGCTGGTTGCCTCCGCCAGCGCTGCTTCCAACGCCGGCCGCTCTATCAGCAGACCGACCGCCTGGGCCAGCCCTTCGCGGGCTTGGTCCACCGCAACGTCGTCGACCAAAAAGCCCAGAGGCAGCGCGGCATATTCAACCGGATCCGGTGCAGCCATGCCCCGGTCCTCCAATATGGTGGCCAGATTGGCAGTTTCAAGCGCTGCGCCGGCATCCAGTGCATCGACCAGGACGGCAAAGCGTGGATCGGGCAATTCGGCGTGGGCGAGGACTTCGGCGTGGCGCTCCAGTTCGGCGGGATAACGCAGTAATCCGGCCAGCACCGCGGCAGACAGCGCGTCGCGGGTTCCGGTGGTCCGGCGCAGCAAGGCGGTGGTCTTGGGATCGCTGCGCCGGACCGGGGCGGGGCGCATTCCGGGCTTGCCGCGAGGTTGCCATTCGCGCTCCTCCCGCTTGGGAAAGGCATAGGCGGAAAACCGGTCGCTCAGCTCGCGCCGGTACAGCGGCTTGATATCGGGATCGGTGATCGTATCGACGTGGGCCATCAGCCGCGCTTTCAGGCCTGCCTTGTCCTCTGGACTGGCCAGCGGCGCGGCATCGCGCTCATGCTCCCACAGCAGGTCGAGCAACGAACTGGGCTGAGCCAGCAGGCTGTCCAATGCCTTGGCCCCATCGCGCCGGAGCAGATCGTCGGGGTCCATGCCCGCAGGCAGCCGCACTATGTTGAGCGAGTGCGCCGGGCGCAGCAGCGGCAAGGCCCGCGTCACAGCGCGCATCGCCGCGCGTTGGCCGGCGGCGTCGCCATCAAAACAAAGCACCGGGGTTTCGACCATCCGCCACAACAGCTCGATCTGCCGCTCGGTCAGCGCGGTTCCCAGCGGCGCGACCGCATCGTTGAAGCCCGCAGCGGCCAGCGCAATCACATCCATATAGCCTTCGACCACCACCATCCGTCCGGTCTGGCGGCTGGCGGGCCCGGCGCGGTGGAGGTTGTAAAGCGTGCGGCCTTTGTCAAACAGCGGGGTTTCGGGCGAATTGAGATATTTGGGCGCATCGGTCTTTTGCGCGTCCAGAATTCGCCCGCCAAAGGCGATTACCCGCCCGCGCGCATCCTCGATCGGCAGCATCAGACGGCCGCGGAACCGGTCGTAGGGGTCTTTGTCCTCCACTGCTATCCGCAGCCCGGCTTCGATCAGCATTTCCTCAGGGAATTGCGACAAGGCGGCTTTCAGCGCCTGACGGCCTTCGGGGGCATAGCCGAACCCGAACCGTTCCACCGTGTGCCCATCAAACCCGCGCGTGGC